>CAZRWC010000107.1:0-1574 GCA_964603705.1 uncultured Acholeplasmataceae bacterium | reverse complement strand
TATAAAACTCTTTTTGAAGATTTGAAATCATCGTTAAAGATTCAATGAACTGCTTAATTTTATCCATATCAATACGGTAATATATTCTTTTTAAGGCATTATTGCATTCTTGAAATTGCAAACTATTTATAACTTCATAATATGAGCTTTTTTTATTGTTTAGTTTAATTTGTGATGTTGGATATCTATATGTAATCTCTTTTAATTTTTCTTCACTGGTTAAAACTTCTTTTAATAATTCATCATTATTTCTTCGCGGAAACAAGGAAGAACCGTTATCAAAGATTGGGGCAAATCGATACTTGTTATCTTTTTTAATAAAGCCCCAGTTAGCGCCATGTCGATCGAAATTACCAATAAAAGCATCGATAATAAACATATTCCAAAATTTCTCTATAGTTTGTTCAATACATGTGTTTTTCTTATTTTCTTCTAACATCCGGATTATATCTTCATAACTATATTGATATAACTCTCGATCTCTTTCTAATGAGGACTCTCCGACGTCGTTAAATGGTGTAAAAGATTCTTCCTCTTTATTAAAATCTTTACAAAGAACCACTTCTCTGCCATCATAAAGGCCTAACATAGTTATTTGTGCTTCCTCACCAAGCAAATTAAAAATATTAGATCCAATATGTTCCGATATATGATTATTAAGAAGTCCAGTCTCTGAACTTTTTCTAAACTTTATAATGTAATCTTCATTATTAATTGTTACCCCAAATTTTTCTTCAGAGCCTGTATAATTTTTATCGTTTTTTTGATATTTGCTAAAATCTCGCATATTGCTTTACCCCTTTTTACACTCTTATTATATCTAATTTTATTAATTGTGTCAATACCGATAACCTATTTTGAAACAAATAATTTTACAAGTGTCTCAATACCGTTCAATAATTTTGAGAATAGTTTTCTAACATCTCCCAAAACAACTTTTTTTTCTATGAACATGAACGTTAACGAGTACTTAAATAAAAAAATAACCTCCTAAATACTAGGAGGCTACTTGTTTCTTATAAGTAGGTTTTAACTGTTTTGTTCAATTTTTTCAAGATATTTTACCATCTCTTCTCCGGTTATAACGCCTTCTTTAATTAAGATAGGATAGAGATGTTCTAATAGTTCTTTATTTTCTTTAACGATTTCGATCGCCTTTTTTTCTACCTCAACTAATATTTTTCTAATTTTGATTTTAACGTCATCGGTTAAATCAGGTTCATTGTAATAGCTATGCAGGTAATATATTCAAATCTAATATTTTGTTGGTTTTTTAAGGATTCAACTAGATTTTATGGTTATAACAATTTCATAGTTAATTGATTATGCTTTAATGTTTAAACAAAATAAAAACTGAGTAATTTGGAATTCAATTCTATTTTACGCGGTTTTTTAGTTCAACATTTTTCTTTAAAACTGTTAATAATTTTCCCAAATCACGATAGGGTAATATTTTATTTTATCTTATTAATTGTTCTTACCCATTCATCCATATTACTTGAAGGATTTTTAAACGGATTCTTTTGATTTAGTTCATTAATATTTTTGACCGCATTATCAATTGACTGACAATC
>CAZRWC010000106.1:0-1582 GCA_964603705.1 uncultured Acholeplasmataceae bacterium | reverse complement strand
CGGTTGTTGAAGAACAAAAATCTTTAACTGCAGAAGAACTTAATAAAAAAACGGTTGCTGAATTAAAAGAAATTGCTAAAGAATTAGATTTAAACGGTTATTCAAGTTTAAGAAAAGCTGAATTAATTGAATTAATTTTAAAAAAATAATTAATAAGGGAAGCAATTCCCTTATTATTTTGAAATAATTGAAAAAAAGAATTAAATATTATATAATATTTATTGGTACATAGGAGGAAATATTTATGCCAACAATTGAAAAAATCAAAATATTAAGAGAAAAAACCGGTGCCGGAATGATGGATTGTAAACGTGCTTTAATCGAAACGAATGGCGATCTTGATGCAGCGGTAGATTATTTAAGAGAAAAAGGATTATCAAAAGCAGCATCTAAACAATCAAGAATTGCCGCAGAAGGTTTAACCAATGCAGTTGTTGATGCTAATGTTGCATATTTATACGAAGTAAATTCAGAAACGGACTTTGTCGCAAAAAATGATACTTTCATCACTTTAGTTGAAAATATTGGAAAATCTTTATTAGCTTCAACTGTTACTAACAGTGAAGAAGCCTTATTATTAGAATGTGACGGAGAAACAGTTGAAAAACAACTTTCTAACCAAACTGCAAGAATTGGTGAAAAAATCACTTTAAGACGCGTTCAAAGATTTGAAAAGAAAGATGACGAAGTTTTTGGCCTTTATATTCATCAAGCAGGTAGAATGTCTACTATAACAATTTTAGCTGGTGGAGATGAAGAAATGGCTAAAAATGTTGCAATGCATGTTACAGCTTCAAAACCAACTTTCATCGATCGCGAGTCAGTTGACCCACAAGTTGTAGAGCATGAAAAAGAAGTTTTAACTAATCAAGCTTTAAACGAAGGAAAACCAGCCAAAATAGTTGAAAAAATGGTTGAAGGTAGAATTGTTAAATTTTTCGAAGAAATTTGTTTAACGGAACAAGCTTACATTAAAGACCCTGATCTGAAAGTTAAAGATTATTTGAAAAAAGAAAATGCAAAAGTATTAGTCTTTGGAAGACTTGAAGTCGGCGAAGGCATTGAAAAACGTCAAGAAGATTTTGCAGCAGAAGTTGAAGCGCAACTTAAAAAATAAAAAGGAGTGTGGCATCCATGTATAAACGCGTAATCATTAAAATCAGTGGTGAAGCTTTAAAAGGAGAAGGTCGTTATGGAATTGATCCTAAGACCGTCAAAAGGGTTGCCACCGAAATTAAAGAAGTTCACGAATTAGGAGTAAAAATCGGTATAGTCGTTGGAGCGGGAAATCTCTGGCGTGGTGTTATCGGTGAAGAATTAGGCATGGATAGAAGCCAAGCCGATTATATGGGAATGTTAGGAACGATTATGAATGGTCTGGCCCTTCAAGATGCATTAGAAGGGGTTGATGTGCCAACTAGAGTTATGACCGCTATTTCTGTTAATGCTGTCGCTGAACCATATATTAGAAGAAGAGCTCTACGCCATTTTGAAAAGGACCGAGTGTTGATTTTTGTTGGCGGAACCGGAAGCCCTTATCTTTCAACTGATACGGCTGCTGCCCTTAGAGCGGCTGAATTAG
>CAZRWC010000105.1:0-1785 GCA_964603705.1 uncultured Acholeplasmataceae bacterium | reverse complement strand
TCTAGCATAATCAGCTTTTATAATTAAAAATGTAGGTCTATCCTACAATTTTAATTATCTTGATTAATTTTTTTATTTAGTAATTATTTCATATTTAATAAAATGACTATAAACTTGATTTTCATCAAAAATTATATTTGAAAAATTAGGGTGATTAATAGCATCGCTTTCATACTGGCACTCAATGGCAATCCCTTGAAACTTATTCATTTTTTGGTTTGGCTTAATAAGTTGATTTGAAGGGAAACCAAGTGTATATATTTGAACTGCTGGATAGGAAGTTGTTATTTTTAAAAGTAAATCTGAACTCTCTAAATTAATATCTTTTTCAGTTAATATAAAACAGTGATCAATTCCAATATTATCATTTTTATTTAAATCATTATCTAATAATACTTCATTTAGCAATTTTTTTTCTTTGAAATCTAAAATCGTGTGGCAGGTTGCAATCTTTTTACCAGTAACATTTTTTTCTTGATCAGTTTCTAGATAAAAATCTGAATTAAATTGTAAAAGATGATTTAAAATATTACTTTCTCCTGATAAATTAAAATAGGTATGGTTAGTAACATTTAAGGGCGTTTTTTTCGAGGTAAGACCCGTATAACCGATAGTTAAACCATTATTTTTCAATAAATAAGTAACATAAAGTGTTAAATCGCCTGGAAATCCCGCTTCTAAATCTTTTTCTTTATATTTAAAAGTAATTTGATTTTTAGTTTGAGTAACAAGGTTAAACTTTTGGTTCCAAAAACCATTATCGCCGCCATGAATAAAATTTCTATTTTGATCAAAATTAGGTTTCAATTGGTATTTAATATCATCAATTTTAAATTGGCCATATTTAATCCGATTGGCAACTCGACCGATCGTTCCACCTAAAAATGAATTTAATTTTGACTGATAGTCCTCAATATTTTGATTAGTTAAAACGATATTTCTTTTCTTACTTTTTACAATCCACTCGTAGATAGTGGCCCCGTGATCAAGAAATGTTATTTTATGATTTTTGTTTTCTAGAATAATTTTTTTCATGATCAACTTTCCTTTTTTTAAATTATTTTTAATATTTCCGATAATTGTTTAATTTTGTAAGTCGCTAAATTTGATGTATAGGCATCGTTAATTCCAACACTATCCATTTTGCCATTATAAGCCGCTTCAATTCCAGCATGAGCATCTTCTACGACTAAACATTCTTCCGGTTTTAAACCCAACATTTTTGCAGCAATTAAAAAAACTTCTGGATGTGGTTTAGAGTGAGCAATGTTATTACCGTCAGAAACAGCATCAAATAAATCAATAATATTTAAGTTTTTTAAAATAGTTTTAGCGTTTTTACTTGAAGAACCTATGGCAATTAATAGCTTGTTTTCTTTTAGTTTAGAAAGCGTGTATTTCACATCTTCTGATAAGGATTTTTCTGATAGACTTGAAAGTGATTTAACATATAAATTGTTTTTTTCAGCTAGCATTGCATCCTTTTCGGTTTGATTAAAAACAAGTTTTGCGTTATTAAGAATTATTTCAAGACTTTCGGTTCTAGAAACACCTCTTAATAAGTTATTTATTTGATTGTCGAAATAGATATTACGTTTTTTACAAGCTGCTAACCAAGCTAGATAATGTAAATTATCTGTAGAAATTATTACTCCATCTAAATCAAAAATTACCGCTTTATATTTTTTCATTATAATTTTGTATCCCATCTACCGCAAAAAGCATCGATTGGGCTGACTCCTTTAAATTTACTTCTACCCATTAATTTATCAACTAGCTGATTTA
>CAZRWC010000104.1:0-1830 GCA_964603705.1 uncultured Acholeplasmataceae bacterium | reverse complement strand
ACCATGATTTAGGCATCAGAGGACAAATTAGTGTTGATTTTAAAGAAAAATTGGTAGAATCAATTGAGATTGAAATAGTCTTATGGGATGAGAGAATGACAACTCAAATCGCCCTAAAGACACTATCTAGCGGAAAGACAAAATATCAAAAACAAAGAAAACTAAAAGATGAATTAGCTGCAACGCTAATCTTGCAAAATTACTTAGATTTTATAAATAACAAATAAATAAGGAGAAAAAATATGAGAGATGATCAAATAACAGTTACTTTAGAAGATGGCACAGAAGTAGTATGTAATATTTTATTTACACATGAAGGAAATGACGGCAAAAACTTTATTGTTTTTGAATTTACCGATACCTTAGAACTTAGTGCGGCTATCTATATTGAAAATCCCGATAATCCTGGTGAAGGAACTTTTGAAGATATAGTTGATGAAGAAGATTGGGAATTAATTGAAGAACTTTTAGCACATTATTACGAAGATCACGATGATCCAAATTTATAATTTAAAAGAATTAAAAACAAAAGCATTAGAAGATAAAGTACCGATTATTTGTGATGAAGGTTTAGATTTTTTAGAAAAACTTTTACTAGAAAACAAAGCTAAATCGTTATTAGAAATCGGCACAGCGATTGGTTATTCAGCCATCGCTCTTTCTTTATCAGTCCCTAATTTAAAGATTACTTCAATTGAAAGAGATAAGTTAATGTATGAAAATGCGCTTGATAATATTAAAAAATTTGATTTAATAGATAAAATTAATCTAATATTTAATGATGCGTTAGAAGTGGAATTAGAAGAAAAATTTGATGTAATTTTTATTGATGCAGCTAAGGCGCAATATATAAAATTTTTTGAAAAGTATAAACTATTATTAAATAAAGGTGGAATAATTGTTACCGATAATTTAAACTTTCATAACATAAATTTTGAACAAGCTTCAAAAAATGTCAAAAGAATTTTGCTTAAATTAAAAGCTTTTAAAGAATATGTTACTAATATTGAAGAATTTGAAACAGTTATTTATAATGTTGGTGATGGAATGTCGGTTTCAAAAAAATTGTAATATGAAATATTTAATAACTCCACATAATTTGAATAATTTAAATAAATTGATAGCGGCTAATGGCTTTGTAATAGGAAATAGCCGTTTTTCTGCTAGAATAACTAATTCGTTTGAAGAGGCAGAAATTAATCAAATTATTGATTTTGCCAAAGATGAGAAAAAAGAAGTATTTCTTAATTTTAATAAAATGTTTGTTAATAACGATTTTTTAGACTTTGATTTGTTTTTATCAAAGCTTAAATTAGATTTGGTTAAGGGCATAATTATTGCTGATCTTGGCCTTTTAAAACATCTGGTAGAAAAAGGCTTAACGAAGCAATTAATCTATAATCCTGAAACATTATTAACTAACCAATTTGATTTTAATTTTTTATCAAACTTAAAAATTCAAGGCGCCTTTATGTCAAAAGAAATTACTATCAATCAAATCGTTGAAATTATTGATAATAAAAAATACCGATCCTTTTATTATGGACACGGTCATATGAATATGTTTTATTCTAAAAGACAACTGATTTCTAATTTTGCCAAATATTATAATTTAGATCTCAATTCTAATGCACTTAATTATTCATTAACAGAACCGCATCGTCTCGGTAGATATTTTCCGGTTTTAGAAGATCAGGCAGGCACTCATATTTTTAGAGATAAAGTTTTAAACAGTTTTGAAATTTTAGATCAACTAAATAAATTAGATTATTTTCTAATTGATACAATTTTTAAAGACGATAATTACGGTGTTCAAATTCTAGATTTGTA
>CAZRWC010000103.1:0-1838 GCA_964603705.1 uncultured Acholeplasmataceae bacterium | reverse complement strand
TTTTTTTCTTTTAGCCATGATTGATATTTTTTCTCTAAACTCATTATTATACACTCCTTATAATTTTATTATATCATTTTATGAATAAATTTAGTAACTATTTTTTAAGCCTTTGAGGCTTCATTTAGGTTAACCTTGCAACGGGCTTTATTAATTAAAATCGCGACAATTAAAAAACCGATCACAACTAGTAAAAAAGAAAGCAATTTAAACCATATGCCATTGCCAATTAGAAATGATGCGGTTGATATAAAAGTTATTCCAATTGAAGCTAGAAAGGTAACTACGCAACTAGTGCAACCAAAAGTAACAAACCCAAGCGCTATGGCAATTGAAGACCAAAATGAACTTCCTTTAATTTCTTTACCAGATAATTTCATATTAGCAGTCGAAATACCGATAGTTAGCATACTGATAAAAGCAATTAAAAGATTTAAAATAATATTAAAAACAACAATGATTGTTTTAACTTCTAAACCGTTATTTTTAGAGTCTCGATAACCAAGATAATCAAGCATTGAATAAATTAGCATAAAAAAGGCAAATAAGATGATATTTTGAATTAATAATTTCTTTTCCAATTGTTTTTCTAAAGTTAATTTTAGCATTTAATCACCTATTCTTGTTATATATTTTTAACAGTCCTTCTAATACCAAATTATAATAGACTTCACCTTTAATATTTAAAAGTGGTGTAATCATTTTAGATAGACCGCCTGTGATAATAATTCTTAATGATTTTTTAAGTTCGGCAGAAATTCTTTCAATTAATCCTTCTACTTCGGCAGCGAGACCATAAGTTATGCCTGATTGCATACATTCGATTGTATTTGTGCCCAAAACATTTTTAGGGACAGTTATTTCTACATCAGGTAATAAAGCGGTACCGCCGACTAAAGCTTTCATCGAGATAACAATTCCTGGTGAGATAACTACACCAAGTAAGGTGTTGTTTTCGACATAAATATATTTATTAGCTGTTCCTAAATCAACAATAATAGTCGGTTCATTTGAGTCAAGTGCAACAGCTGCACATATTAAATCTGCACCAACTTCTTGTGGGTAATCAGTTTTAATAAACAAGCCAGTTTTAATACCAGACTCTATTATTAAAGGATTAATACCATACAATTTTTTAGCCATTATTTTAAAACTAGTTGTTACATCAGGTACTACTGAGGCAATTGCAATTCCTTTAACATCGCTGGGGTCAATAAATTTAGAAAAAATTAAAAAATACTCATCTGGTGTAACTACAGGTTGGGTATTGATTCGATATACTTCTTTAATTTGATTATCTTTTGCTATGCCAATCGCTATATTTGTATTTCCAACATCAAATAATATAATCATTTTTCTACCTCATTATCATTTATTTTCCTTGTTAATCTTAAATGTTTCCTTTCGGCTTTTTTTTGTTTTTTCAAAGCTTTTTTAAGCTTTTTTTTATTTTCTAAATATTCTTTCTTCTCAACTTCACTAAGAGTTGCTAAATATTCTTTTTCTTGAATTAAGGCTAGTTTTTCATCTTTCGTTTTCGGTTTTAAAAAAATAAATTGATAGATTGGCAAATTTTTAGTTTCAGGAAAAGCAGCCCTAAGAGCGGTGACAATTATCGGGACAATCAAAGTTGCTGCGATTGCTTCAACAAAACCGTTTGCACCTAAAATAACCGAGATTAAAGATATAATTGTTCCGCCTCCTAATATAGCGGGTTTGACAACTCCTAAGGCAGTTAAAACAATAACGGTATGAAAAATTGTAGATATCATTGTTGTTGCTGGCACTACAACTTCATCAATGTTTTCTTTTTTGGTTAAAATAGAGTAATAGGCTGT
>CAZRWC010000102.1:0-1849 GCA_964603705.1 uncultured Acholeplasmataceae bacterium | reverse complement strand
GAAATGCTATTATTTGAAACTGAAGAAAGAATGGAAAAATCTGTTCAATCATTAGTTAGAGATTTTACTTTGATTAGAACTGGTAGAGCTAATCCGGCTTTAGTAAGCCATATTACCATTAACTACTATGGTGTTGACTCTCCAATTAATCAAATCGCTTCTATTGCGGTTGTCGAAGGAACTCAACTTTATATCAAACCGTTTGATAAATCAACCTTAAAAGCAATTGAAACCGCAATTAACCAATCTGATTTAAATCTACCACCAGCAAATGATGGCGTTGGTATTAGACTTTCATTGCCAGCTTTAACAGAACAAAGGAGAAGAGATTTAACTAAAGATGTCGATAAGATGGCTGAAGGCGGTAAAGTAGCTATTAGAAATATTAGAAGAGATGCTAATGACCAGTTAAAAAAACTGGAATTACCTGAAGATGATGAAAAAAAGAATTTACAAGATATTCAAAAACTAACCGATGAATATTGCGATAAAATCGATCAAGAAGCTAAAATCAAGTCGGAAGAAATTATGAAAATATAGTAAAATTCACTTAATTTTAAAGTTGACTTGTTAATAAGTCAAAAAAGACTTATAATAAAGATATAATAAATAATTTGTTTGAAAGGAGAAAATTATGGCTTATATTAAATGGATGGACAAAAATCCAAAATGGTTAAAAGTTTTATTGGCTGTCTTTGTAGGAATCTTCTGGAACCTATACAGAACAATAAAAAGTATTGGTGATAAGAATGTTTTAGGAATAATTTTAGGTCTTCTCTTATTGTTCACTGGCGGATTTGCTATTCTTTGGATTGTTGATATCGTTACGCTTATCCTAAGTGACAAAATTATTTGGTTTTAACTAACAAAAAGTAAAAAACCTAAAAGGGCTGCAAGGCCCTTTTTCTATTTAAAAAGCCCCTAGGCTTTCACAAATTAGTGATTACCTAAGGGCTTTTTTTATGTTATTTCTCTATAAATTAACTATTAATCAAACATTTCTAAGAAATCATAAAACTCTAGTAGTTGAGCTTCAGTTAAATTGTAATAGTCATATTTTGCAAGTTTGGAAATTGCTGGAAGTATATTTTCTAACATAGCGCCAATCATAGCTTGATATTCTAAAATAGTATCTTCCTCTATTCCTGAAAAAGCTAAGAAGTCAGCGTCTAATAAGACTTTAGTAAAGACTTGTTCTAATCTATTTTCGATTAAGGAAATATTTTCAGATGTTAATACTACATCTAAACCTTTAATTAGTTGAATAGTTAAAGTAAGCATAAGTTGTTGGTCATAGTGTTCAGCTAAATTGAACATTTCATAAGCGGCATTGTTAGATTCTAAAGCATTTAACAGTAACACTTCAAGTTTTAATATATCTTTAAGCGCAGCTTTAACCTCAGGAACAAATTTAGCAACTAAAGCCTCAAATTCTGCCGGAATTTCTGCTCCTGGCTCTACACCAAAGAAACTCATAAAGACAAATTGACTGTAAATAGCTAAGAAATCAACGATTGTATCAATTTCATCATCAGTAATGGCAGCAAATGTTAAATCGTGATATTCCATAAATTGTGTAAATAATGCAGCAAAATCATCAGCGACGTCTTTTGGTGCTGCAGGAGTAGAAGAGCCATCAACCTTAGATATTGTGGCTAATAAATCATAGACTAGCTTGCCATTAGTGTCTAAGAATTTACCAACTATCTCACCACCGTACTTGATAAATATATTACCAACATCTTGATATAATTGATAATTTTCAACTATAGAATCAAAAAGTAACACCATCATTGCAGATTGCATATCATCCTCTCCAACGAAATTTATAAAGTTTTTAGCAATTAAA
>CAZRWC010000101.1:0-1883 GCA_964603705.1 uncultured Acholeplasmataceae bacterium | reverse complement strand
CGGTTAGACTAGGAAGTCCCACATAAAAAAGCGAGTAAACTAGTAAAAATATTCCGGCTAAATAGTAATAAGTTGTTCTATTTTTCTTTGAAGTTTGAAAAACAAAAATAAACAATCCAAAAGCCAATAGGCAAATAATATAATTCAAGATACTACCTTCAAAACTAGCTAAATCCAATAACGTGGTTTTGTTTTCAATCGTTTTATCCCATCTTTTTTCAATATTAAAAAACGCCAACTCAAATCTTTCATAATTATTAATTAAAGTTGTTTTAGCCTCTTTATAACCATTTTCAAATAATATTAATTCTTGATTCTTAATTAATTCGATTTCTGCTTCTTTAAGATTGCTACCAACAATCATCTTTTTAGTATAATAAGCTTCCTCTAACCTAGTAACTTGAAAAGTATTACCTATTTTTTGTTGAAAATATTCGATTTGATAATCCCAAATCGGAAAGATAAACTTTTCATTTTTTAAAATTAACTGGTTAATATTCTCAATTAATTTTTTATCTTTGTCAACTTTTATTAGCCTATCAGCTTTATAAATTGGTTTAAAATAGTTTTGCATCGCTTCGCTGATATCTAAATAGTTTAATTTATTTGTTATATCCATCAATAAATTTTTTGATATATCATAACTTAAATCAAAAATAATTAATTTCTCTAATCCATCTTTAATCTTTTGATAATTAGTTGAAGTAGTCAATTGATCGTTGTTGGTTAAAAAAACCAATTCAACTTCTTTTTCATATAAGATGTCGATTTTTTTATTCATTGCTCGATTAAATAAATCGTATTGATATTCAGAAAGATAAAACAAACGACTATTTTTATCATTATAATGAAGTGAAATTTCATCATCATAGTGGGCTTTAGTAACAAACTCTAAGTTAAATTTATTTACTTCATTATAATCATGATGGCTGACAATAAAAAAACTATCCTCATTTGAGGTTGAACAAGCGTTTAAGAAAAATATAATAAATAAAGGAATGATCAACATTCCTATAATTTTTTTCATTTTAATTGGAGATATACCCTTCTTTAAGGGCAAATGTAACTAATTGAACTTGATTTTTAAAATTAAATCTAGCTAGCATTGATGAAATATAGTTTCTAATTGTGCCATGGGCATAAAAAAGTTTATCAGCAATTTCATTAGAAGAATAACCTTCTAGTAGGTAGTTTAATATTTTAATTTCAAAATTACTAAAAACTGCTTCTTTATAAATACCATAAATTTCTTTTTGGGCACCTTTTAGGGTATCTTTAATAATTTTAATAATTTCGCCAATTCCAATCGATTTTAAAATATAACCATCGGCACCAGCTTTTAGAGCGTCCATAATAATGTTATCACCTTGTAAAACAGATAAAATCAAAATTCTAACTTGAGGATATTTAGCTTTAATATCTCTAGTAGCATCAATGCCATTATATTGGGGGGTTTTAATATCCATTAAAATTAAATCTGGCCTAGTTTTTTCATAAGCTTCTAATGCAATAATTGCATCACCAACTTCTGCAACAACTTTTAAATCTGGGTCGCTTGAAATAGCCTCCACCAAAAAAGAACGTAATAATGCTTCATCTTCAACAATTTGAATTCTATACATAATAACATCCCCTTTCCCTAATTATAACATAATCAATTTAATTATTTACCCCTTTAAATCATATAAAGTAATAATCCTAATATGCCCGATAACAAAATTAAAATCAGTGGTGAAAGCTTTTTAAATCCAACTGAAACTAGCGTAATCACACTAAAAATAACTAAAGCTTGCCAACTAAAATCAAAGTTTTGCATATCACCAAAAACCGCTTTAAGCATTACATTTAAAGCAGCTACGATAATAAAACCGATTACAGTTGGT
>CAZRWC010000100.1:0-2088 GCA_964603705.1 uncultured Acholeplasmataceae bacterium | reverse complement strand
GTTAATAACTCCTTGGCATAACTAACCCAAACTGGTGAAACACAAACTGCTTTAAAGCCATATTCTTTTGCTTCAAGACACAATTTTTTTACATCTTCTTTTAAAACTAATGGACCTAGTTTTGTGTGATCAATGTACAATTTTAGATTCATTTAAATCCGCTCCTTTTTCAAATTTTATTTTTTCAAAATATTTTAGTTTCGATAGTATTTTTATAAAAAAACCGGTAAGTATTGCACTTAAGATTATAACAACCGGCGTAAAGACTGAAATTTGCGTAAATTCCCTGTTTTCTGGTGCTGTTAAGACAAACTGTGAAATTAACATTAAAACTGCCGCAAGCGCCAAATAAATAACTTCAATTATAAATTTTGCTAGTGGGGTAGATTTAAGTTTATGCCCGACTTCAACCATTAATTGGTCAAACGGCGAAGCAACTAAATCATTTACAACCATTAAAGAAATAGCCAAAACTATGGTAAAAATTGCCACAAATCCTAGAGTTGCTCTTAGTGAATCAGAAAGCATTGAAGAATCTAAAACATTAAACAACACACCCCAAGTTGAAGTAATTCCCCCTTGAACTAAAAGCGTTAGCAATGACCATAAATTTCGTTTGTTTCTAGAAAACAATAATAAAATTCCAGCCACCACTAAACCAAAAATAATATTTGCTACGCCGATTAAGACTTCAATATTATTAAGATTAGGATTAATAGTGTCTAGAATATAGGCTAAATAATATGAAACAGCATCGATTGGAGAGGCCCCCAATCTTGTGAAAACTAAAAGTTGGATTCCAAATCCCAAAAGCGTTATCCCCAAAAATTGAATTAATAATCTAATAATTTTATTTTTTAACACTGATTAATCGACAATTGATGTTAACTCCTCTTTTGAAAAATTATGAGTGAATTTTTCAAATCGTGTTTTTTTCATCAATTTCATTCCTTTCTTCATGTTATTATGATTAATTACTTTGGTTTCCTTAATGAATCCTGGAACATTTTCTAAAAACTCATAAATAACTTCGACAATATCATCGATGGGAATTACTTTCACTTCTGATGCAGTACGATAAAAAACGAAATCCAAATAAGGTGGGAAAACTATTGCTTGACCTTCGCGCCACTCCATAGCAAGAACTAAATTGTCATCACCATCTTTTAAAATGTGATATTTAGGAACAAAAATATTATAATCTTCGTAATATTTTTGTAGATGTGGTGCTTCATCAATATATCTTAAAATAGCGGTAGCTTTATTTTCACTAACTACTTGGTATGAACTAAGAATTAGTGGATTTCTTTCTTTATAATAGTTTTTACTTTGATTAAATAAAACTGTTAAAGTTTCAATTTTAAACTCCATTACATCTTCTAAAAGACTTGTATAAATATATAAATGGAATTTTTCAACTAAATTTTGAGTGATTAGAAAAATCTCTTTCACAACATAAGTCGGTGTTAATAATGGTAATTCTAACCGGAAATTAACATCTAAATATGAGGGGTCCAGTCTAACTAAATCTGGAACCATTGAACTTTTCGATAAGATAAAAGCAGCCTTATAACCAAGTCTTGGATGGGTATAAATATATTGAATTGACTTTGCTTCTTCTACAACTTCAAAACCAACGATAGTTTCAAAATGTGCGGTAAGAAGTTGCACGTCTACTTCCCGGGTTTTTTTCTTAAAAAAATGAAGAATAAACTGTTCCATATGACACCTTCCTTAAAAATATATTAACATAATATCTAAAATATAACAAGATTTAAAGTCTTTTATTTTGAATATTTTTCTAACTTTTCATAGTCGGTTTGATCGACTTTTAATGGGGTAATTGCAATATAGTTATTATCAACTGCAACTGAGTCTACATCGGAATCTTCATCGTAATTGACTATACTATAAACAACTTTGTATGATTCGTCTATAATATGATTAAAATCAGCAAAAAAGATTCTTTTTCCTTGTTTAGTCCATTTAAGACCTAACGGCTCAGCAACTTGGGGGAAATTTACGTTTAGCATATCTACTTCATGTTGAATATTTTTACTTAATATTTCATTTAAAACCAAATATAGA
>CAZRWC010000099.1:417-2092 GCA_964603705.1 uncultured Acholeplasmataceae bacterium | reverse complement strand
TTAAACAAAACATTAAACTGAATACCAAGTGTAAAGCCTTTACTAAGCAATGCTCCAGCCCTTTTCATTGAGTAGCGGAAGTTGTCATGAAGGCTTTTATTTTTTATTATAACCGCTTCTCCAGCCAAGGCGCCATTTTTTGCGCCACCGATATAAAAGGCATCGGTATATTTAGCAATTTCTTCTAAAGTTAAATCGTTATCGCGGCTTGTTAATGCCACTCCTAATCTAGCCCCATCGATAAATAATAGTAAGTTGTTTTTTTGACAAAACTCATATAGAGCCTTTAACTCGGCTTTATTATAGATTAAACCCGATTCGGTTGCATTTGAAATATATACTAATCTTGGGATTACGCGATGTTCATCATTATAAGAACTAATTTCTGCTTTTATTAGTTCTGGTGTTAAATTACCATCAATGCTATCAATCGTGATGATTTTTAAACCTAAAGATTCAATCGCTCCTGTTTCATGGACATGAATATGACCGATTGAAGAAGAAATGATCGCTTCATATGGTCTTAATAAATGCGAGATTATAACTTTATTTGTTAGAGTCCCTCCAACTATAAAAAAGACATCATTAGTTGTATTAGTTAATTTTTGAAGAAGTTTTGAAGCTTTGTCACTATGGTAATCTAAACCATAACCGCAATAATGTTGATCGTTATAATATAATAATTCATTTAAAATATCTGGGTGTGCAATATCACTATAATCATTTTTAAAATTAATCATAAATATCATCTCCTAACTTTATTATATCACGCAAACTATATAAGAATAATTAGATTTTATGCATTTTCTTCTTAAGGTTAACAAAGTTGGTAAAAATTGATATAATATAAGTAATAAATAAATAAAAATAATCGAGGTGAAGTTGATGAAAATATATTGTGGCGTTGATATTGGTGGAACAAATATTGTGGTTGGTTTTTTTGATGAAAAGATTAATTTGATAAATAGTGTGGAATATCCAACGCCAAATAAAGATGTAGAATCGAAAATACCAGAAAGTATTTCTACAGCAATTTTTGATTATTTTAAAGTTAACAACTTAAAGGTTAAAAACTTATTAGGAGTAGGAATAAGTATTCCGGGACCAGTAAAAGAAAAAAAGATTTTAAAAACTCCTAATATCGATCTTCCTAAGGGATACGATATGATTAAAGAACTTCAAAAATTCTTACCTAAAACAAATATAACTTTAGCCAATGATGCTAATTTAGCAGCTTATGGTGAATATAAGATTAGGGGTAATGAACATAAAAATGTTATTGTTCTAACTTTAGGGACTGGAGTAGGTGGGGGAATTATTATTAACGGCGAAATAATTGAAGGTATGCATGGTTGTGCTGGGGAACTTGGCCACATAATAGTTGGCAATCAAGAAAACCGCCCTTGTGGTTGTGGGCAAAGTGGCTGTCTTGAAACACACTCCGGTGGAGTTGGTCTTATCAATTATGCGAAAGAAGTCTTAAAGGATGCCGATTCTATTTTGGATTTAAATAATTTAAGTGTGAAAAAAATCATTGATGCCGCCAAAGAAAATGACTCAGCAGCTTTAATGTTATTAAATGATTTTATTAATAATTTAGTAACCGCAATTGCTAATTTAGCGGTAATAATTGACCCGGATCTATTTGTAATTGGTGGTGGCATTGCTAAGGCGG
>CAZRWC010000099.1:0-407 GCA_964603705.1 uncultured Acholeplasmataceae bacterium | reverse complement strand
TATTTATTAGATAAAATAGTTTTTGAATATAAAAAGATTGCGCGCTTCAATTTAGCAGATACGCCAATTGAATTAGCTAAACTAGGTGGATTAGCCGGAATATATGGAGCAGCCTACTTAACTAAAGAAAAAAAGTGATCTTTTAAAATTTTAAGATATAGCCGGTGTTATAAAAACCGGCTTTTATTATGCGCGATTTTTAAAAAAACTTAATATAATATTTTGTTTTTAAATAGAAATAAGCGTTAAACAAAGCGATTTGTACTGTTTAAAAGACATTAAATAATTTATAATGGTTAAAATTGTTGCAATTAAAATCTTATTATTATATAATAATAACGCTGCGCTTACGCTAAGCGCGATAGGCAATGATGTGGAAGGTTATTGGCACACGGACAGCCGTTGTC
>CAZRWC010000098.1:0-2128 GCA_964603705.1 uncultured Acholeplasmataceae bacterium | reverse complement strand
GGGTTCCGTGGCACAAGCGGATGACCAAGATTATCATACCAATTCAAAAAGCCGCAATTATAAGTGGTTACTTACTTCCATTTATGACGGCGGTTAGAGAGTTGACACTCTTTATGTTGTTAGTTACACAGTCAAGATTAAGTACAACACTACTTGATTATTTTGATGAAATGGGACTATACGCATTTTCTAGCGGTATTAACTTAATGATTATCTTATTTATTTTAATCTTAAATTTTGGAGTTAACAAATTAACAGGAGCTAGTCTTGACAAAGGATTAGGAGGAGGAGATTAATTATGCCAAAAATTGAACTTATTAATATTACAAAAAGATGGGGCAATTTCTATGCCGTCGATAACTTAAATATGACAATTGACAACAACTCATTTGTGACACTTTTAGGACCTTCGGGTTGTGGAAAAACTACTACATTAAGAATGATTGCTGGTCTTGAAACACCGACCGAAGGTATAATTACTATCGATGGTGTTCCAGTATTTGACTCATATAAAGGTATAAATGTTCCAGCCAATAAAAGAAGTGTTGGTTTCTTATTCCAAAACTATGCTTTATGGCCAAACATGACGGTTTACCAAAACATTAGTTTTGGGCTAAAAAACATTAATGAAGAGATGCCAACATATAATTTTGACGCTAAAAACATTAGAAAAGTTATTTCAATTCTTCAAAAGCCCGCCGATTTATTAGTTATACTAAACGATTCTATTCAAAAAGATGAAAAACTTAATGAAGAAGCAGCGGTAATTAAACTAATTGATAATTTTGAAATATCACAATATACAGCTAAAAAATTAATTGGTTTAGGGCTAGACAAAGCCGAAAACCTAGATGAATATATTGGCGAAATTATTTCTAAATTAGAACTTGAGTATGAAAAAATTATTACTGAGCTTGAAACTAAAAATTTATCGTTAAATGAAAAATATCAAATTATTTCAAACGATGAAGTAGTAGTGAAAAAACGTCGTTTAACAAAAGAAGAAATCGATTTAAAAGTTAGAGAAGTTTCAAGAATCGTTAAGATCGGTATTTTTATGGATCGCTATCCAAACGAATTATCTGGCGGTCAGCAACAAAGAGTTGCAATCGCAAGAACGCTTGCGCCTGAACCGAAAGTCTTATTCATGGACGAACCTTTATCAAATCTTGATGCTAAATTAAGATTAGAAATGAGAAGTGAACTTCAAAGACTTCACCTAAATACTAATTCAACTTTTATCTATGTTACACATGATCAATTAGAAGCGATGACTCTAGCAACAAAAATTGCTTTACTTGATAATGGTTTGTTGCAACAATATGACGAACCGTTAACGGTATACGAACGCCCTAATAACTTATTTGTAGCAGACTTTGTCGGTAATCCAGGGATCAATTTTATTGAAGCTAAAGGCGAATTTAACAAAAATCAAATTGAATTAAGCTTTTGGGATGATGCGGTCCAAGCCACTTTTGTTCCAAATCAAAAAGTCGATTATCCAACATGGGTGAGTGAAATAGAAGCGTTTAAAGAAGAAAACAAAACTGATTATAAAATTGAAAAATCTAATAAAGATTTACCTTTTGGTTATGAAATCCATGTTGATGAAGAACAGTTTTCTACCGATAACGAAGAAGAAATTACTGACAATCATTTTGTATTAGGTATTAGACCTGAATTTATTAATATTCATGAACAAGGATTATTAGAAGCAGAGATTTATTCTTCGATGCCAACTGGTATGGAAACAACCGTTAAGCTATTGGTTGGTAACTATATAATTACTGGGGTTGTGTTTGGAACAATTGATTATACAATTGGTCAAAAAGTTAAATTTGATTTTGAAACTAATCGTATTGCCATATTTAATCGCAAAAATCAACATTTAGTCGCTATTGGAAAATTAAATATTAAGGATAGTGAATTTGATAAATCAAGTGTTTTAAGTTTGAAATATTAATTTAAAATAAAAATACTGAAGTGTTAATTATTACTTTTAAATAAATATAGTAAATTGAATAAATTTTAATTGCCACATTTATATATTTGTTAAAAATGTGGCTTTTTATTTTACTTTCTAGTCCACTTTATTTTATAACTTGATGCTAGCATATAAATAGGACAA
>CAZRWC010000097.1:1940-2195 GCA_964603705.1 uncultured Acholeplasmataceae bacterium | reverse complement strand
ATTCTTACCGATGATGTCAATTATGGATTTAATCAAATAGGAGGTCAATATGCAATTAAATAAACGTTTAGCCAAATTTTATGTTGAACAAGGAGTTATTGATTTAAAAACCGCCAATGATGTTTTAGAAAGAACAATCCTAAACAAAACTAGATTTGATGTTGAATTAGTTAAAGTTGGTGGTATCGATCCGCTTGTTTCCCAAAGATTTTTAGCAATGTTTTTTAACATCCAATTTTTAGATTTTAATGTTTT
>CAZRWC010000097.1:0-1930 GCA_964603705.1 uncultured Acholeplasmataceae bacterium | reverse complement strand
CCAGAAGTTTCAAAAGAAGTACCGATGGTCTATATGAAAGATAACCGAGTTATTCCGATTTATAAGTCAGATAAAATAACGGTTGCTATTGATAACCCTCGTTCCTTTCAAGAGGCTTTAAGTATTAAACATTATTATGAACAGCCGATTGAAATTGGATTAATTACTACCGACCAGATGGACAAATCTTTAGTTAATCTAGAAACAAAAAGAAAACAATCTGAAGTATTAAGAGGACTTCAAAACGATAAAAATAATACACTCGAAGAGGAAGAAGAACTTAGAATAGTCAATGCTCCAGCTGTACAATTAACCGACTCTATTTTAAGAGAAGCGGTTTCTTCTCAAGCATCGGATATTCATATTGAACCATTTGAAGATCTGGTAAAAATAAGATTTAGAATCGATGGAGCTTTAATTGAAAACAACACCATTTCTAAAAGTGTCTATCAATCGGTTTTAGCGAGATTTAAAATTATTTCCAATTTAAATATTGCCGAAAGAAGAATTCCTCAAGATGGTAAAATTAGACAAGCTATTAACGGCAATGACTATGATTTTAGGGTTTCAACCATTCCAACCATATATGGTGAGAAACTAGTTGTTCGTATTTATGATATTTTTACTCAAACCTTAGGACTTAAATATCTTGGAGCTAGACCGCATCAAGAAGCCCAATTAAGAGAAATTATTACTAAACCACACGGCATTTTGTTAGTTACTGGCCCTACAGGAAGTGGTAAATCAACTACGCTATATACGTTTTTAAAGGAACTTAATAGAGGTGGAGTTAACGTAACAACCGTTGAAGATCCGGTAGAAAACGTTATTCAAGGAATCAATCAAGTACAAGTTAACCCTAAAGCAAGTTTAACATTTTCATCAGCGTTAAGATCAATCTTACGACAAGACCCTAACATCATTATGATTGGAGAGATTAGAGACGAAGAAACTGCTCAGATAGCGATTAGAGCGGCAATTACTGGTCACCTTGTGTTAGCGACTCTTCATACCAACGATGCGATTGGTAGCTTTGATAGATTAGTCGATATGGGAGTACCTCATTATTTAGTTGGAGATGCCTTAATTGGGGCAATCGCCCAAAGATTAGTTAGAAAACTATGTCCAAGATGTAAAAAAGAACACGAAACTAACGAATCTGAAATGCATTTATTAAATCTAACGGAGAAGAAAACAATTATGCATCCAGTTGGTTGTGAAAGTTGTAACTTCACTGGTTATCAAGGTAGAACCGCGGTTTTTGAAATACTTGAAGTAGATGATAAAATTAGAACGATGTTATCAAAGGAAAGACGATCACCGGAAGAATTGAAAAAGATTTTAAAAAAAGCTGGAATGTATTTTCTAGAAGATAGTTGTAAAGCATTAGTTTTAGAAGGTATAACTTCATTTGAAGAATATGCTTCAACTATAGCTTAAAATAAGGCGTATTAACGCCTTTTTTAATAAGGAGAAGAAAAAAATATGTTTAAATCGAAATTTTTAAAGAACACAAACCTTAATGATCCGAAAGCTTGTTATACCCTTAATAATGGGGTTAAGATTCCAGTTATCGGGTTTGGAACTTGGCAATTAAAAAATGGTGACGAGACCTATAACGCAGTAAAAAAAGCTTTAGAGACAGGTTATAGACATATCGATACCGCCGAAGGTTATGGTAATGAAGAAAGCGTAGGTAGAGCTATAAAGGATAGCAAGATAGCGCGCAAAGAAATATTTTTAACAACAAAAATAACTAATTCTCATTTAACATATGAAGAGGGGAAAAAAGCAATTTTAGGTAGCTTAAAGACTTCTTCATTCAGTGAATTCTATTTGAAATAGTCATTCAGCCGATTGATCGCTTCCTTTAAATGATCTAAACTTGCTGCATAACTCAATCTGACGTAACCGGCGCCACCTTGACCAA
>CAZRWC010000096.1:0-2317 GCA_964603705.1 uncultured Acholeplasmataceae bacterium | reverse complement strand
ATGATATACATTTCTTTTATGGAAATGATGCCTTTAAGTATTGATGCTTTTAATAAAGTTTATAATAATAATCCGGCTTTAAATGGGCCTCCACCAGAGCTTTGGACAGTCTTAAGTTTTTTTGGCGGGATTTTTATTATTATGTTAATTGACTTTTTAGTGCCGGCCATGAAAAACCCCCATGAAATAAAAACTGAAGAAGATTTTGTTGACATAGAACTTGAGCCTCGCGATCAAGGTGTTGGCGGTCACTTGAAAAGAAAGTCGACTAAAAGTTTATTAAAAACCGGAATTGTAACGGCAATTGTAGTCGCTCTTCATAATTTTCCAGAAGGAATGGTAACATTTATTTCAACAATGGAGTCGGTTAAGGTAGGAATTGGTATTGCGATTGCGATTACAATTCATAATATACCTGAAGGTATTGCAATTGCTACGCCCTTATATTATTCAACGGGAAATAAGAAACAAGGCTTTTTAATGGCTTTAATAGCTGGTTTAGCTGAGCCTATTGGTGGTCTTATCGGCTATTTTCTTTTAAAAGAAATTATGGGAATTTATATGTTGGGCATGACATATGGTTTAGTTTCAGGAATTATGGTTTATATTTTATTAGATGAGTTATTGTTAACCGCTGAAAAATATGGACATCACCATTGGTCTATGATTGGTTTAGTTTTTGGCTTTGCAATAATGGCTACTACTATGTTAATTTTTTAGTAATGTATTTAAATCGACTATAAGAATTATTTAAAAGGGTTAGAAAATATGCTATAATTATTCGTGAGGGAAAATTATGTCGAAAAAATTTAAATTTATAAAAATTATTAGTTATATTTCAATTATAATCTTTGTGGCTTTATTCCAGGCGTATATAACTTATGAATTAATCCAAGGCGATGTTTCTGTTTCTCATTACTTAATTGAAACGTTAGTTGTCTTGGCGATTTTAGTTGGAACAATAATAAAAAAACCTTTTGCAAGTCTCTTGGTTATCTTTATTAAACTTTTATTACCCTATTCTAATCTTTTTATAAAGGAAAGTTTAGCTTTAAATTTAGCAAATTTAGAAAAAATAACCTTAATAACTTATATAGCATATACTGTTTTTGCCTTTTATTTTTTTAATTTGATAATCTTTTATTTTAGTCTTGAGGAACGAAAATATCATCGTCCAACTATTAAGCATTTATTTGCGCCACTAATTGTTTTGGTTTTTGTTGATATATTTCAAGGTGGTCATCAAGAAACAATCTATTTAGCGTTACCAGAGTTCTTGGCTTTATTTTTAGGAGCAGACTTACTTGCTGGTGTTTTATTTCTATCGGTTTTTGCTAATGTGCCATTTATTATGGCAGAGGAAATCCCTCTTGGAGGCTTAATCGTCAGTGATTATATCCATTATGTTTTTGGCTTGGTATTATTACTTTTTGGAATAATTCATTTAATTTTACATATTATCAACCATTTTAAAAAACGTAAAGATCCAAAATTAGCAACAGATCATGGCGAAAAAAATCATAAAAAAGTTTTATTTATTGAAGAAGATAAAGATGAAAATGAAACTGTGAAAAATAATAGAAGTAGCTCTTTTAAAAACGAACAAATTTTACCAAACGAAAAATCAAAAGATGAGACAGAAGAATTTGACTGGTTTTAGCTCTAGTATATCTTTTGTTTGACAAGAAATTAAAAGTTTGTTATTATTATATAGCATACTTTTATATGTGGGCGTCATATAACGGTTATTATACGTGCTTGCCAAGCATGAAATGGGAGTTCGATTCTCCTCGCCCGCTCCATTAGCAAAAAAACGGTCTGATACGTCATGTAGTATTGGACTTTTTTAATTGTTAAGTATAATAATTGTAAAGTAAACGTCAAATATTAACACTACTACTAAAAAAAATAGTTGCTAGGTCATAAACCTGGCAGCTTTTTCTTACTGAGTCCAGTTCCACCATGGTGGAAATTGGCGGATATTTAACTAATTATTAAATATTTAGGTAATTTTTCACTATACGGAAGTAGATCGTTTATTTTTTTTTGTTTGGATGTTATCGAGTACGTATTCTAAATATTTAGAAACCTCAACGTTGTTGATTTTAGCTGTTCTGATAATTGAAAATAATAGGGTTGTATATCTTGCTCCGGCATGTGAGCCTGAGGTCATAAAGACTATTCTATTAATTATGAACGGTTTTACCGGTCGTTCAGCGATATTATTAGATATTTCAATTTGTCCATCATCTAAACAAGTAAATAGATCATCCCAAACATCTTTAGTCTAATTAACAGCTTTTTCAATTGCACTACC
>CAZRWC010000095.1:0-2421 GCA_964603705.1 uncultured Acholeplasmataceae bacterium | reverse complement strand
TTAACTTGCTATCATCAGCAAATATTAATGTTGATAAATTGGTTGCTCCTTCAAATGCACTATTTCCTATACTTATCACACTTGATGGAATAATTATATCAATTAAATTACTTAAACCTTGGAAGGCTGAGTCTTCAATTGTTAATAATCCTTCTGGTAATAAAATACTTGTTATATGACTTGATTCTTTAAAAGCTGATTCTTTGATTGCAACTATATCCGTAATTGTTACTTCTGTTAAATTATTTGGTAAATAATAGCCATTAGCTAAATAACTGTTGCTAAATTGACTGAAACCAAAAATATAACCAAAGTGAGCTTCTGTTCCAACCGCATTCCTACTCTTACCAACAAATGGTAAGGTAATTGATTCTAAATTGCTAACTCCAGCAAAAGCCAAATCACCTATACTAGTTACACTATTAGGTATTACTATTTGTTTTAAATTAATCACATCTTTAAATGCTTCTTTTTCGATTGTTTCGACAGTATTTACAATTACATAATTGCTATCTAATTTAGCTTCAGGATATTTAATTAAAATTATTTGTTCATCATCAAACAAAACTCCATCGACTGATTTATAATAATTATTTGAATCATCAACTATTATTTCAATTAAATCACTCATTCCAGCAAAGACAAAATCACCGATAGATGTTACACTTCTTGGTATTGTTATTTCCTTAATTTTATTAAGCCCCATAAAAGCATAGCTTCCTATTTTTACAATTCCTTCATTAATTTCAATTGACGTTAAACTAGATATATCTTTAAACGCCAATTGTTCGATTGTAACCGCATTTGTAATTATCACTTCCGTTAAGTCTTTTGGTAAATAATAGCCGTTCGCTAAATAACTATTACTATATACGCTTTGACCAAAGATATAACCAAAGTGAGCTTCTGATCCCACAGCATCTTTAGCCTTACCAACAAATGGAAGTGTAATTGATTCTAGACTGCTAGTTCCAGCAAAAACCAAATTACCTATACTCGTTACACTTGAAGGAATAACTATGCTTGTTAAATTACTCATTCCTCGGAAAGCTAAGTCTTCGATTGTTAATAATCCCTTTGGTAAGACAATACTTGTTATATGACTGGCTTCTTTAAAGGCTGCTTCTCCAATCTTAACTGCATTTGTAATTGTGACTTCTGTTAAATTATTTGGCAAATAATAACCATTTGCTAAATAACTATTTCCATATTTGATGCCACCAAAGATATAACCGAAGTGGGCTTCTATTCCTGCTGCATTTCTACTCTTACCAATAAATGGAAGTGTAATTGATTCTAAGCTACTTAATCCTGCAAAAGCCAAATCACCTATGCTTATTACAGTAGTTGGAACAGCTAGACTTACTAATTTATACATTCCTTGGAAGGCTGAGTCTTCAATCGTTATTAATCCCTTTGGTAGTTCAATATTTATTATAAGATCCGCATCTTTAAAGGCTGCTTTACTAATTGTAATTGTATCTGTAATTATAACTTTTGTTAAATCTTTTGGTAAGTAATAACCATTTGCTAAATAACTATTAGTATATTGGCTTTCTCCAAAAATATAGCCGAAGTACGCTTCTGTTTCTACTGCATTTCTGCTCTTACCAACAAATGGTAAAGTAATTGATTCTAAATCACTTAATCCCGCAAAGGCACTAGCTCCTATGCTTGTGACACTTGTTGGAATAGTTGTGTTTTTAAGTTGGATTGCTCCTGCAAAGGCTCTATTTCCAATATTAGTTAACTTGCTTGTTGCGGCAAATGTTAATGTTAATAAGTTGTCGGCTCCTTCAAAGGCACTTTCTCCTATGCTTGTCACAGTTGAAGGAATAATTATTTCAATTACCTTACTTAAACCTTGGAAGGCTGAATCTTCAATTGTTAATAATCCTTCTGGTAATAAAATACTTGTTATGCGGGTTGCTTCTTTAAAGGCTGATTCCCCAATTGTAACCGCATCTGTAACTATAACTTTTGTTAAGTCTTTTGGTAAATAATAGCCATTTGCTAGGTAACTATTAGTATATAAGGTTTCACCAAAGATATAACCAAAGTGTGCTTCTAATTCCTCTGCATCTCTACTCTTACCAACAAATGGTAAAGTAATTGATTCTAAATCACTTAATCCCGCAAAGGCACTAGCTCCTATGCTTGTGACACTTGTTGGAATAGTTGTGTTTTTAAGTTGGATTGCTCCTGCAAAGGCTCTATTTCCAATATTAGTTAACTTGCTTGTTGCGGCAAATGTTAATGTTAATAAGTTGTCGGCTCCTTCAAAGGCACTTTCTCCTATGCTTGTCACAGTTGAAGGAATAATTATTTCGGTTACCTTACTTAATCCAGCAAAGGCACTAGCTCCGATATTAGTTAACTTGCTTGTTGCGGCAAATGTTAATGTTAATAAGTTGTCGGCTC
>CAZRWC010000094.1:1554-2499 GCA_964603705.1 uncultured Acholeplasmataceae bacterium | reverse complement strand
AGTGTATAATAATGAGTTTAGAGAAAAAATATCAATCATGGCTAAAAGAAAAAAACATGCCTGAAGATTTACTAGTTGAATTAAAGAAAATGGACGAAACTACTAAAAAAGAAGCCTTTCATAGCGATTTAGAGTTTGGTACTGGTGGACTTAGAGGAATTATGGGGGCCGGAACTTCTAAAATGAATATATTTACGATTAGAAGAACAACCCAAGGTTTTGCCAACTATTTATTAAAAATACCGGGAGCTAACCAAAAAGGGGTAGCAATCGGATATGATAATCGTCATAATTCTAAATTATTTGCAAAAGAAGCGGCCAAAGTTTTAGCTACTAATGGTATAAAGGTTTATTTATTTGATGAATTAAGACCAACTCCATTAACTTCATTTGCCGTTAGATATTATAATTGTGCCGGCGGAATCATGATTACCGCTAGCCACAATCCTAAAGAATATAATGGCTATAAAGTCTATAATGATACCGGCTCACAACTTAATGTTAAAGAAGCCGATTTAGTTATTGAAGAAGTTAACAAAATTACCGATTTTTTCAACATTAAAGCCGAAGAAAGCAACTTAATTATTCCTATTTTAGAAGAAGTTGAAAATAATTATCTAGAAAACGTTAGAAAAATTCAAATTAACCAAACATCTAAAAATGCTGTTATTTTATACTCTCCACTACATGGAACAGGCAGCACTATTTTACCTAATTTTTTAAGATCTGAAGGTTATAATTTATTTGAATATGAGCCACATAAAAAAGTTGATCCTAACTTTAGTAATGCTAAAGTATCTAATCCTGAAATGCCAGAAGCTTGGCATGGTATGTCTAGATATGGTAAAGAAATTGGGGCTGATGTAATTTTACTAACTGATCCGGATTGTGATCGGGTTGGTGTTTCTGTTTTACACGATGGCGATTATATTTTATTAAATGGTA
>CAZRWC010000094.1:0-1524 GCA_964603705.1 uncultured Acholeplasmataceae bacterium | reverse complement strand
GATTACTGTTTACTATTTATTAAGCCAAAGACTAGCTAATCATATTTTAGAAAAAGATGGTTATGTATTCTCAACTATTGTTACTAGTGATTTAATTTTAGAAATTGCTAGACACTTTAATCAAAATGCCGAAGCAACCTTAACTGGTTTTAAATTTATCGGTCAAAGAGCTAAAGAAATCGAAGGTAAACATAAATTCCAATTTGGCTGTGAAGAATCAATCGGATCAATTATATCAGACTTTGTCAGAGATAAAGATGGTGTACAATCGGTTTATAACTTTGCAGAAATCGCTTCATATCTAAAAGATAACAACCTTACTATGATTGATTATTTAAATCAAATTCATCAAGAACTAGGATATTATTTAGAATATACTCATAATCTCGTTTTAACCGGCTTAGAAGGAGCTGAAAAGATTTTAAATATCATGAGTCATGTTAGAAATAACCCGCTTGAATTAAGCAATTTAAAGATGTTAAAATATGACGATTTAAATGCTTCATTAACTTATTTTCCTGATGGGACTACCCAAAAAATTCATTTAGATAAATCAAATGTTTTAAAATATTATTACGAAAATAATATTTGGGTTGTTTTAAGACCATCTGGAACTGAACCAAAACTTAAGATATATTTTAGTGTTAAATCTGATTCACAAGTTAACTCAGAAACTTTAATCAATCAAATTGTAGCCGAAGTATTAGATAAAATTAACAACATCTAGAAAGCGTGAATAAATGTATACAAAAAGAAGAAACAAATTAAATAACAATTTAAAAACAGGAAGTATCGCCATTTTAGGAGCTGGTTATGCCCCTTTAAAAACGGCTGATGAGTACTATCCTTTAAAAGTTAATAATAATTTTTATTATTTAACTAACATTTTAGAAGAAGGAGCATTATTGGTTTTAATTAAAGGCCAAAAAAATCATGAAATTCTTTTTAAGCATCAAACAGATCCGGTAAAAGCGCTTTGGGTTGGAGAGTATTTAACCAATCAAGAAGCTAGTGATTTAAGCAATATTAAAGATGTAAGAGATATTAAATCATTTGATGATTTTTTTGCTAATCTTGATTCTTTAAGTCTTGAGTTTGGATCAATTAATTACCTATATTTAGATAATGAGCCCCTACTTAACTTAAGTCCGGCTTTTAAATTAACTGAAAAAGTTCAATTATTAAATCTTAATTTAACGATTGAAAGCCTATCACATTTTGTTGTTAGACAAAGAATGTTTAAAGACAATCAAGAAATTGCGAAAATTAAAGAGGCAATTAGAATTACCGATTTAGGTTTAAAACAAATTATGAAAACTTTAAAACCTAATAAAATGGAATATGAAATTGAAGCTGAATATAACTATGTTATAAATAAACATAATAAAGAAACTTCTTTTCAAACGATTGCTGCTAGCGGAAAAAATGCAACGATCTTGCATTATATTGATAACGACCAATTAATTCCAGATGACAGTTTGATGTTATTTGATTTAGGAGTTAGTCATGAAGGATATGCATCAG
>CAZRWC010000093.1:0-2676 GCA_964603705.1 uncultured Acholeplasmataceae bacterium | reverse complement strand
TATTAAAAGCATCAATACTTAAAGGCATCATTTCCATAAAAGAAATGTATATCATAACTCCAGCACTCAACCCTAAGGCCGCTGCTAAAAACTTAGTGTTAGTTCTTTTAGATATAACACCAATTATTCCGCCAATACCAGTTGAAATACCAGCAATTGTTGTAAGTCCTAATGCAATCCAAAAAAGATCATCCATAGATATGCCCCTTCTTATTAATATATATTATATCATTTATGGATTTATTTCAAGAATCTACAATTAAAAAAAGCGGGCGAACCCACTTAATTTAATTATTATATTTCATGGAAGAAACTCTTATCTAGTCCACAATCAGGACAAAGCCAATCTTCAGGTACATCTTCCCAGGCAGTTCCTGGCTCAACGCCATTATCTGGATCGCCTAATTCTGGATCATAAATATATCCACATACACATTCCCATTTCGCCATAAGTAATATCCTTTCTTTTTATTCGACTGCTATTATATATGAGTAAACATCTTGTTTACCTTCAATGATTTGAATATCTTCTAAATCGGGATTCAATTTTTCAATAAATTCAACTAGTTTCGTAACTTCTTCGTGTTTAACATCCTTACCATAAAATATAGTTACGATTTCAGCTTCTTCATTGATAATTTTTTTAGCTAATTCTTTGACTGTTTTTAATTGATTATTAGTTGAAACCAAGATTTCTCCACCACTAATTCCAATAAAGTCACCATTTTTGATTTTAACACCATTAACTTGGGTATCTCTAACAGCATAGGTTACTTCTCCAGCTTGAACGTTTGAAATAACTTCTGACATTTCTTCAATATTTTCATCAATATCAACAGTTGGATCAAAAACCATTAATGATGCATAACCTTGAGCAATATTTTTAGTTTTTAAAACTCTTATTACTTGTTCAGGACATAAATCTATTGTTTGTTCAGCGGTTAAAATAATATTTGAATTATTTGGAATAATAATAATTTTTTCAGCATTTAATGATTCGATAGCTTTTACAAATTCTTCGGTTGGTGGATTCATTGTTTGTCCACCATCAATAATAATATCTACTCCTACTTCTTTAAAAGTATCTTTTACCCCATCACCAGAAGCAACAGCAATAATGCCATATTTAGATTTTTCTTTATTAGATTTTTGTAATAAAGCGTGAGTTTCAGGACTTGGTTTAAAAGTAGTTTCCTTTTCAACTATATGATGATGTTGCAATCTCATATTATCAATTTTAATCGTTTGAAGTTCACCATATTTTTGAGCAAGAGTTAAAGCAACTCCTGGTTGGTTAGTATGAACGTGAACCTTTAAAATGTTATCTACTACTGCTACAACTAAAGAATCACCCATTTGAGATAAAGGTTTTTTAATTTGTTTTTCATCAAATTTAGTTTCATCAAATAATTTAACAATAAATTCGGTACAATAACCAAACTTAATTTCTTGTTCGTGCAATAAAGCTTTGTTTTGAACATCAGTTTCATTAGTCGGGATAGAAATAACTTCTACTTCAGGTAAAAACTCACCTTTTAAGGCCATTTGCATTCCTTCAATTATTTTAATGAAACCAGCTCCACCAGAGTCAACTACTCCAGCTTCTTTTAAAACAGGTAATAATTCTGGGGTATTTTCTAAACTAACTCTTGCTTGTTGGACATAAACTTCCATTACATCTTCAATAGTATATAGACTATCCTTTTCTTGAATAACTTTTTCAGCTGATTCTCTAACAACAGTTAAAATTGTTCCTTCAACCGGATCCATCACAGCTCGATACGCCATCTCATAGCCACCAACTAAAGCTTGGATAAAATCAGAAACATTAGCAGTTCCAGTTTTAATTTTAGCTATTTCATTAGAAATGCCTCTAAAAAACTGCGATAAAATAACTCCAGAGTTGCCCCTAGCTCCCATTAATAATCCTCTTGATAAAATTTTTGATACATCTGCTATTGATTCATCACCTTTTGGTGCTTGATTGTTAATTTCTTTAATTCCTGCCATCATGGTCATTTGCATGTTTGTGCCAGTATCTCCATCTGGAACAGGGAAAACGTTAAGTTGGTCAATAATTTTGTGGTTGTTTTTGAGATTCACGGCGCCATTAGTAATCATTTTTTTAAAAAGATCGCCACTAACAGTATTGTTTGACATATAATCTCCTCCTACTAAATCGGATTAAGTATAACTTAATGCCGTCTATATTATAGCAAATACCGCACTTTCAAGCAATATTATGTGAATTTACGGTTTTTTTACTACTTTCATATTATAGCATCTTAATTTTATAGTCCTACTAAATTGATTGTTTTTACTTAATTCTTGCAAAAACTATTAAATTGTGTTAAATTGTCTATTAGTGAAAAAGGAGTGAGAAGAAATGGCAAAATGCTATGTAACTGGAAAAGGTCCGCAAACAGGAAATAGTCGTAGTCATGCATTAAATGCAACACGTAAATCTTGGAAAGTAAATTTACAAACAGTTAGAATTAAAGATGAAAACGGAAATGTTAAACGTGTTAGAGTTTCTGCACGTGCTCTTAAAAAAATGAATCTTGAGCGAGTATAATCGTTTTAAATAACAATTCTAAAAATAAGAGGGGTTAATTCCCCTTTTATTTTTGCAATTTCTTGATTAATTTTCTACGGTTATTACTGTTAAATAAATAA
>CAZRWC010000092.1:0-2788 GCA_964603705.1 uncultured Acholeplasmataceae bacterium | reverse complement strand
ACTGTTGCAAGCTGAGGTAGCAAATAGAATGATGCCACCTAAAAGTGCGAATACTAAATTCTTTCTAATCATTTTTGTATGTCTTTTATTATTTGTTGATTTGCGATACTAAAATAGTTTTTTTTGAACCTTCAATTGGATTTATGTCTTGATAAACATTTATTTTAGATTTAATAGTAATTGAATTTGAGGTGGCAGACTGATGTTTATAAGGAACAGAAACAAATACTTGACCAAAGTTTTTAGCCACTCTTACTAAAATATTTAAACCTTCAAAGTTTAATCCATCATCATTAACAACTAATATTTTCATTTTCCTTTTTTCTCCAACACTGCTTGACATCTTTTACATAACTCAACTTCGTTAATTTCTTCAACTAAATTCCAACATCTTGAACAAGTACTACGATTAGAAAGTGAAACTTCTACTTCAATTTTATTTCCTAATTCAAAATCAATCGATGCAACCATTAAAACTTGAACCGGATCAATTTCTAAATATTTTATCGCATCTAAATGTTCTTTTGTAAGTTTGATCTTTAAAGCCCCAAATAAAGATTTACCAATTACTTTATCAGCTCTAGCTCGTTCAAGTTCCACTAAAACAACTTCTCTAACTTCTGAAAACAATTTAAAAGCCGACATCAGTTTTTCATCATTAAAATTATTAACTTTTGGCATTGATTCTAGATAAACATCTTCTTTATCAACCTGGTTTAAATATGAGTATACTTCAGAAGTTGTATGAGGGATAATTGGTGTTAAAACTTTTAATAAAGCCATTAAGATATCGTAGATTGTTGATTGAACTGATCTTCTTTCAAAATCATTTTCATCTAAAATATATAAAGTGTCTTTGGTAAAATCTAGATAAAAAGCACTTAAATCATTAATAACAAAAGGCATTATCGTTCTTACGACTCTTTCAAAATTAAACTCTTCATAATATTTTAAGACCTCATTAACAACATTGATAAGCTTTAAAGTCATAACGCGATTAATCTTGCCGCGCATTGAATAACCGATATAATCGTGATTTTTATCAAAATCAAATAAATTACCTAACATATATTTAAAAGTGTTTCTTATCTTTCGGTAACTTTCAGAAGCTTGTTTCAACAAATCTTCAGATAATCTTACATCGCCTTCATAATCAACAGTTGCAGCCCAGATTCTAAAAACATCGGCGCCATGAACACTAGATACTTTATTAGGGTCAATTACATTTCCTAATGATTTACTCATTTTTTGGCCTTCACCGTCTAAAACAAAACCATGACTAACCACCTTTTTATATGGTGCATAACCTCGGGTTGCCACACTATTTATTAATGATGAATTAAACCAACCACGATATTGGTCGCTACCTTCCAAATAAATATCACTTTGCTTGCCATTTAAAATATTAAATGAAGTTCCTGAATCAAACCAAACATCCATTGTATCTTCTTCTTTGGTAAACAAATTGTTAGGACTATGAGGATTGGTATAACCTTTTGGTAGTAGTTCAATCGCTTCTTTTTGATACCAAATATTAGAACCAAACTCTTCAAATAATTTACTAACATGATTAATTACTTCTTGATCTAAAATTGGCTCATTATCTTCAGCATAAAAAATTGGAATTGGCACGCCCCAAATTCTTTGACGACTAATACACCAATCTTCACGATCTTTAATCATATTACTTAGTCTTAACTCACCCCAGCGTGGTTTCCACTCTACTTTAGCAATATTTTCTAATAATTCAACTCTTATTGGATCAATTGAAAAAAACCATTGTGGTGTTGCTCTAAAGATGACTGGTTTATTTGTTCGCCAGTCATGGGGATATGAATGAATAAATTTACTTTGATTTAGTAAAAAGCCTAATTCAGCTAGTTTTTTAACTATTACCTCATCAGCTTCCTGATAAAATAAACCCGCAAATTCACCAGCTTCTTTCGTTAAAACTCCATAGCCATCAATTGGCGATAAAATATCAAGATTATATTTTTGTCCTACTTTATAGTCATCAGTACCATGACCTGGTGCAGTATGAACTAAACCAGTACCTGTTTCATCAGTAACGTGGTCACCTAAAATAATCGGTAAGACTTTATCATATAAAGGGTGTTTATATTTTACAAATTCTAAATCTTGACCTTTAAATGATTTAATTGTTTCATATTCGCTAACTTTTAAGATATTCAATACTTCAGCTAGTAATGAATGCTCAATTAAATATTTTTGATTGTTAAATTTAACTAAATCATAAACAAACTTAGGATTTACCGCAACAGCTAAGTTGCCAGGTAATGTCCAAGGCGTTGTCGTCCAAATAATTAAATTAGCATCTTTTAATTCGTTTGTTTCTAAAACAATTGGAAAAGAAACATAAACAGAATAGGATTCAAGGTCATGATATTCTATTTCCGCTTCTGCCAAGGCCGTTTCAGATGAATATGACCAATAAACCGGTTTTAAACCACGATAGATTAAACCTTTACTAACCAATTTGCCAAAAGTTTTAATTTGAGCTGCTTCATAAGATTTATTTAAGGTTAAATAAGGATTATCCCATTCACCTAAAATACCTAGTCTTTTGAACTGGGCCTTTTGTCTTTCAACATTAAGTAAAGCAAACTCGCCGCATTTTTCTCTAAACTCATTTTTAGAAAGTTTTTCCAGATAATATTCCACATGATTGTCCCAAACCAATGGATTTTTCCCATGTTTTTCAGTAAGAGCTTGTGCATCTTTAATATGTCCGGCACCTGAGTTATAGGCTGCACACATAAATTTAAGT
>CAZRWC010000091.1:669-2853 GCA_964603705.1 uncultured Acholeplasmataceae bacterium | reverse complement strand
ATATTGTCTTACAAATATTGTCGTTTGTTGCTGAAACAGAAAGAGAAAATATTAGGCAAAGGCAAGCCGAAGGAATAAGACTTGCTAAAGAACGTGGAGTTCATATGGGAAGACCCGCACTTATTCTACCTGATAACTTTAATGATATTGTAAATAAATTTAATAATAAAGAAATGAATTGTACAGAGGCAGCTAAATTAGTGTCAATGTCTAGAGCATCATTTTTAAAATATGCTCATCAAATATAACATTAAAAAATCACTCTTGGTTGAGTGATTTTTATATAGGCATTTTTTTAATTTTCTTATTATTAATTATTTTTTACTTTCTACTTCTGCTCTTAACTTCTCTAAATCATCTTTTGAGGGATTGCCTATTTTTTCCGATTTGTTATTCCACATATAGTTAGGATTTTGAATTCTTTTAAGTTTAAAATATTCTCTTGATTGAACTAAAGATAAATTATTTGGACCATTTTCAAAATCCATATCATCCAATTGTACTAAGTCATGTACCCATCCGCAAACTTTGCAGATATCAAAATATTTTTTTATTATAGTTTCATTACAAACTGGACATATTATTTTTTCGTTATTATTTTTTTTCATACTTTGCTCTTGCTTGTTCCCACCATTTATCATTTGTTTTATGATAGGTTTCAACAATTCCTCCTTTAGTTATTATTGCATATTCTTTTGTAGTTTTGGAATACTTAAATGTTTTACCATCTAATCTGACAAAACTTACATGATTTTTTCTATCGACTTTGTTTCCAAATGCAATAGATTTTGACTTGTATTGATTTGGTGTTAAACCCATTTCATCAATTCCATGTCTCTTAATGTGTTCTTCTTGATGTTTATGGCTTAGATACCGCGCATACTTATAATTAATATTATCATTTGGTTCACCTCTTTTACCACGACCGTATAAATTACTTTTACCTTTTGTTGACATTGTTTTTCACCTCCCTCATTTCGATGGAGTGGAAAGATTCATATATCTTAAACTTGATATTGTAAAGTTTAAGCCACCTTTGAAGATCTTTCGGAAGTGTTCCGTAAATTACAATTCCATAAGGTTCTAATCTTTCAATAATCCTAAGTAGATTATCAAACCAAATATTTTGTTCATCAATCGTTTTTATAAATCCATATGTCCCTATAGCAATCAACTTCTTTTTAGGAATCGCCATCAAGAATTCTTCTGTAAGTTTATTAATTTTATATTTAATGTTTGGGATGATTTTTATTCCATTTGTTCCATAATAATAAGTTAATGCTAAATTATCATACATCTGGTTTTTTTGAACAACTTTCGGCATATCTGTATATACGCTATAATCAAAACCAATAATACCTTGGCTCTTTTGAAACATTTTGAGATATTTTCTAGGGTTTCTCTTAATTCTTGTAAAATCTTCATCTCTACAATAAAAACATATATAGTAATCCTCTATATTTTTGATTTTATCAATTTTGTTAAATGGCACGATTTTCTTTGGAAATTCAGCGCTAATCATCCATTCCTCAATAATTGGGTAATTTTCATTATTCGTAAATTCAGCGCTTTCTACTAAAAAAGCTTGAAAATTATCTTTAACTACCTTTAATACATTCATCACGGTTTTCCTCCTTTATAATTGCTTTGATGTATTAACCGTGATAAAATAGTCTTGCAAGGTGGTTTTACCACGGCGGGCTTTATAAATGTTGGCGCATTTTTAAAGCCTTTTTTTATTAATTCTTTTATACCTAGTTTCAGCTGCTTTATATGAAACGTTATACTTTGTAAATATCTCTACAGCACTCATATACTTAACAGCATCATAGGGCATTAACAATTCTGCAGCAAATTGGTCTGCTTGCCACTCTGGTCTTTCGTATTGCTTATCTGGTTTAGTTTTTCTTGATAAAACCGGACCATTTATAAAATGAAGAAAGAAGTGACCTAATTCATGGGCGATAGTAAAGTGACTTCTAGAGGAAGGGTCATCTAATTTCTTAAAGACTGATTCTTTTATATAGATTGTCCCTGTTTTAATATTAGTATGTGCCTCATCATTAGATTTGAAGATTTCATTTGTATCCTCTAAAACAACATAGTTAAAATGTTCTTTTCTAAACATAATAGACATTAAGTCTAAATAGATAGTAAAATCTATAGGTGAATCTAAATCAAGCC
>CAZRWC010000091.1:0-652 GCA_964603705.1 uncultured Acholeplasmataceae bacterium | reverse complement strand
ATTCGCTAAATTTCTTATATCTTCAATAGATTTGGGTCTTGCTTCATAATACTCACTACTCATCGTCCTCCTCCGTTAAAATCATTTTCATTAACTCATCAGAATTTTTTACTTTAGGTAATTTTCTAGATAATAATAATGCTAATTCCTTTTGTTCGTGATTTAAATTGATCAGATCAATACTAACTTCATCAATTGAATTATTTTCAGCATCAATAAGTTTTAATTTTTCTTCTTCATTTAAACCATAAACTTCAATAACTTTCATTGTTAAATCTTTAGGAATCTTTCTAATTCCATTTTCGATAGAACTCATATAAGACATCGAAAGTCCAACTTTCTCAGCCATATTTTGTAAATTATCACCTCTAATAAGTCTTATTTTTCTTAATTCAATCCCAAATTTTGTAGCCATAGTTATCCTCCTTTTCTACTTCCACATCTTAATTATACAACTAATTTTCACTTTTGTAAAGTATTTTCTCAAAATTGTGAAATTAAAAGCATTCTTTTAAGTACTTAAACATTTTTTTAGAAAATATATTACCCAATTATACGCCGGATAAACTACTTTTAGATTATCATTTTTTTTAAAACCTCGACCCATTAGCATAAACACTTAACTTACCAATCGGATTTGAACTCTTTATAA
>CAZRWC010000090.1:0-2890 GCA_964603705.1 uncultured Acholeplasmataceae bacterium | reverse complement strand
CCTAATTGAATCTTATCTATTATATCTTTAGAAATCCATTTTGTCAATTGTAATTAATCGTCTAAAATTATAAATTACTCGCTTTTTTTTGATTATCTATTTTACTAATTTCAATCAAAATAGCATTTTTATATTTCTTAATTTCTAAATTTAATTCGTGAGTTGCTAGTTTTTCTTTCATGCCTTTTAAACCCATACCCTCATGCAAAACTACCTTAGAACTGCCATTATTAGTAATGCTTATCTTATTATCGCTACAATCTATGTATAATTTAGAAGCGGCATCATGTTTAATCGCATTATTAATTATTTCACTTAGTACTTCTTCAGCAACTTTACCAATACTATTCATAAAACTAGGCGGAGTTCCGTTTAAGATTATTTTAAAATTAAGATACTTAAATGATTCATTAAAGTTATCAATCATCTCACTAAAACTAGTTTCATAAAAACTACTTTGTTTTAGTGACTCTATCGCTTTGTTAGCTTGAATTATTTTTTGATTGACTTCAGTTTTTGTAACATTAGGGGCCAAGGATAAATCAATTGCTAAGCCTAATATAGTCATAATTTGACCAATTTGATCATGGGCCTTTAAAGCTAGGGCTGATCTAGCTTTTAACTTATAAAGTTCATCAGCTGAAACTAATTTTTCATTTAATTCAACAATATCTTGATTTTTGGTCATTTTTAACTTTTCTAATTCTTGACTTAGCCTTTCTTCATCTGTTACATCAATAAAAGTTAAGTGAAAACTATTATCTTCGCTATAATGATAATCAACATAAAATAAACCGGCTTTAAATTTATAAATTGAGTTTTTATTTTCTAAAGCTCTTAAAATTATTTCTAAATCTTGATAATTTTCAATATAACTTACTTTTTCTTGCTTTAAAATATTTTTAAATTTATCATTGTAATCAAAAACAAAACCATTTTTATTAAAAACTATTAAGCCCACATCTAAATTTTGAATAATAAGTTTAATTCTTTCACCAGTTATCAAGCTTTTTTTATCTTTTAATCTAAAAAACAAATCAAGCAAGGTTATTATCGTTAAAACTATTAACCCGATTACATAATAAGTTACTTTTTTAAAAAACGGCATCATAAATATAACCGCAAATATAGCTATAGCAAATAAAACTACATTATAAATCAAAATTTTATTTTTTCCGATAAGATTAATTACATTTAAAATAATTCCAATTACGATATTAATTAATAAAACATACCTTAAATTAATCGGATAATTAATAATTATACCTTCAACATAGGCAGTTTGTATGACAAATAGTTCTAATAAAATCAGCGAGATTGTTAGTGCCCAAAACACACTAAAAACCGATGTTCTAATCGAACTTTTATAACGATTATACTTCGAATCAGAAGCGATAAAAACATTTATAGCGATAATGATAACCGAAAAAATGATTAACACTATTCTAAAAGCGGAAGATAAATTAAATAAAATCATAATTTAACCTCCTTTTTTAATAACATTTTTTCGTCTTCAATTGTTATTATTTTAATTGCATATTGTTTATTTTTTAAAACCAATCTAAACAAAGTCGGTTTAAACAATTCTAAATTTATTCCTTCGAGATAATTTAAAATTGTTTCAAAAGCAACATCTACTTCTTTAGGGTTAATATTATTTAAAAATTTCCCTTCAAAATAAACTTCATAACCTTGGCCATAATAAATATCAACTAATTTTTCTAACAAGTTAGTGGCTTGAAATTGATTAATCAACTCGCCTTGATATATCCAAAGTGATTTTCGAAATATAAGGTTTTGCTTGGCAACGGCAAATCCAACTTCTTTTAATTTTTCTTGCCAGTCATCATCTATTTCAATAATTTCTTTAAATTCTTTTTGGCAATCGGAAAAAAACGGTTCTAATTCTTTAATAATTAATTCATTATAATGCTCAAGTTCATTTTCTTTGGCAATTGATTCAGCTTGATTTAATTTTGAACTAATCAAATTTCTTATTTGTCTTAGTTCGTGAATTTCCTCACTTAGTCTAACTATTTCACGGTAACTATTCGTGACATTTTCAAACATTATAACAATTTCTTGTTTGGCATCTGCCACCGTTAAACGAAAATAATTATCAGCCTTTAATTCAAATCCTGGTGCGGTTTGAACTATTTTATTTCGATTTATAACTAAGTATTGATATTCCTCTGGTGTCAGAAAATCTTTTTTAACCTTTTTGTAAAAATCGGGACTTTTTTCAATAATTTTTAAGTTATGGTCTAAAATGGCTGCTGAGACATTGATTTTTTGAAAAAAGTCAAATGGATCATCGATTCCTTTTAAAAGATGAAACTTTCTTAATGTTAGTGTTAATCCTAAAATAACCACCAAAATTTGAAATGAATAATTTAAATTTAATGTTTTTAAATAGCCAGTATAAAATAAAAGATTATTTAAACCTAAAACCAAAAGCAAACTATAAAATAGATAAACATTAATTTTCTTTTGTTTTGTTTTGGCTTGCAGCCTCAAAAAAACTAAACTAGCAATTACATAACATGTCAATATTCCAACCGCAAGATAATAAATTGGTCCAAAAGCATAACTTACTTTATGGGCATAATTATCAATTATGAAAAATTGATTATGAAAAGGATTTAAAAAGATAACGATTATTAGTCCTAGATTAATAATATTTAAGATCAAGTCAATTTTCCAGGGCAATTTTTGATTATCTTTCATCGAATAAGTGCTTTTAAACAATAAATAAAATGCATATATTCTAATCGGCCAAGCCGTATATTCAAATAAATAAAACAAACTAGAATTAGCGGCTAGACTAGGAAGTCCTACATAAAAAAGCGAGTAAACTAGTAAAAATATTCCGGCTAAATAGTAATAAGTT
>CAZRWC010000089.1:0-2996 GCA_964603705.1 uncultured Acholeplasmataceae bacterium | reverse complement strand
CCAAGTGAGGATCCTAAAAAGTAGCTTGAAAATATTGAATTAATGAGAAAATATAATATTCCTGAATGGTATATAAAATCGGCAGGACTAATAAATTATTTATTCCCTAAAGCACACGCTACAGCTTATGTAATTGTGGCGATGAGAATCGCTTGGTTTAAATTATATCAACCATTGTTGTTTTATAGTGCTTTTTTCAGCATTAGAAGCGTTCAATTTGACCATGAAGTTATGGTAGCTGGTGCTAATGCAATCCGAAACAAACTAAAAAAATATGAAGAAATCAGATATGGTTTAACAAATAAAGATCTTGATCTACAAACAACCTTAGGAGTAGCATTAGAAATGGCGAAACGAGGCTATAAATTTTTACCTGTTGATATTAATAAATCGGCTGCAACTGAATTTACAATTGAAGGAAAGGCTTTAAGAATGCCTTTTGTTAGTGTAGATGGTTTAGGTCTTACAGCGGCAAATGATATTGTTGCTAGAAGAGAAGAAAAAGCTTTTTCTACTAGAGAAGATGTTAGAACAAGAACAAAAATTAATAAAACTGTCTTTGAAAAACTTGAAGAATATGGTTCTTTTAATGATTTGAAATCAGATGCAACAACAATCGATACTGGTTTATTTGCTTTTGAGTTTTAAATTTAATTTTCATAAAAAATATTTATAATTAATTATAATTTTCTATATATTTTTGATATAATATATTAAAGGTTAAGGAGGAATAATTATGGCAAGAGGATATAATCCAGTATTTAAGGCGATTGAAAAGCATGCAATAGATACTGAAGAATCAAAAGTTTCTTATTGGAATATTGTTTTAAAGACCGGTATATTAGCTTTAATAATGATTGGTATAGGTGTTTTAATTGCAGTCTTTGGGATTACTTCTTCAAATGAAGGTGAACAATTAGCCTTTGATTTTCATCCTTGGGTTTTAATTGCTTTAACATTTGGCGGGGTTGTTTCTTTTATTAGTGTTTTAATCGCATCAATTGTACCTAGATTGGCTATGCCTTTTTCAATCTTGTATTCGGTTGCACAAGGAGCTTTTTTAGGATCCTTAACGGCTATTATTGAAATTGAAGTTCCTGGTGTGGCAATTGGGGCAATCGGCGGAACAGTTATTTTATTTTTAGTTATGTTATTTTTATATGCGAGTAAAAAGTTTCGAGTTACCAATAGATTTATAAAATTTATGTCTTTATCATTAATTGCAATTTTAATAACTAGTGTATTGTCGCTTTTAATTGGTTGGATTAATCCAAATATATATAATCTTACTCCTAGATGGCTTATAATTTTGATTACTGTGGTAATGTTAATCTATGCGGCTTTTACTTTGATGCTAGATTTTGATTTTGCAGACACAGTTGTTAAGATGAATTTGGGAAAAAACTATGAATGGCTGGCATCATTGGGATTTATGGTAACACTTGTTTGGATTTATGTTCAAATTCTTAGATTAATAATTATTTTGTTTGCGAGAAGAGATTAAAATAAAATATTAAATTTAGTCCCTTAAATGGGACTATTTTTTTTATTTAATTAAAAAAATAGCAGGTTTTTACATATAAACAATAAATAAATTATATTTATTGTATAATAAGATAAAAGAGGGTTGTTAAAATGAAAGAGAAAATAAAATCATTAGAAAATCTAATACTTGATAAAATTAAAGCTGCGGAATCTCTTGAAGCGTTGGATGGTATTTATAATTTATACCTATCAAAAAAAGGCGAATTTAGTTTGATGATGCAATCACTTAAAGACTATAGCGCTGAGGAAAGACCAATAATAGGTAAACTTATAAATGATTCTAAAACAAGTATTTCAGATTATATTCAAAATAAAAAAGTGTTTTTAGAAAATATAAAATTAGAAGCAAATTTAAAAACCGAAACTATTGATGTGAATTTGCCAGGAACAAATTACGAAGCCGGTTCAATTCATCCCCTAAATTTAATAATTGAACAGGCGAAAAAACATTTTATCCGCCATGGTTATGAAGTTGTAATGGGTCCAGAAATTGAGCTTGATAGATATAATTTCGAAATGATGAATTTGAGTGCTGATCACCCAGCAAGAGATATGCAAGATTCGTTTTATTTTGATCCACAAACTTTATTAAGAACTCATACTTCGCCAGTTCAAGCGAGAACTATGTTAAAAAAGATGGGTAAACCCTTAAAGATTGTTTGCCCTGGAAAAGTCTATCGTCGTGATGAAGACGATCAAACGCATAGCCATCAGTTTATGCAAATTGAAGGGTTGGTGATTGGTGAAAAAATTAGTTTCGCCAATCTTAAACAAGCACTACTTGACATGTTGGAAGAATTTTTTAATGGAGCAAACAAAATAAGAATTAGACCATCTTATTTTCCTTTTACTGAACCTAGTGTTGAAGTTGATGTGGAATTTACAAAAAAAGATGGCACTAAACGCTTTGTTGAAATTTTAGGGGCAGGTATGGTTCACCCGAATGTTTTAAAGATGGGTGGTTATGATCCGGAAAAATTTAGTGGGTTTGCTTTTGGCGTGGGAATTGAAAGAATTGCCATGATAAAATATGAAATAGACGATATTCGTCATTTTTATAATAATGACTTGAGATTTTTAAAACAATTTAAGGAGGAATGTTAAGATGATTATTACAACAAACCAATTAAAGAGATATCTAAATATTCCCCAAGATATAGAAGTAATTACCAATCAAAACATTTGTGAAACTGCTAGTTACAAACCAAGTTCTACGGCTACTAATATTGTAGTTGGTTTAGTTGAAACTTGTGTCCCACATCCTAATTCTGATCATTTGTCGATTACTACTGTTAATGTCGGAAAAAAAGAAATTTTACAAATAGTTTGTGGTGCTCCTAATGTTGCGGCCGGTCAATATGTAATTGTGGCTAAAGTTGGCGCCATCTTACCTGGGGGATTTGAAATTAAAGAATCAGCTATTAGAGGTATTGAATCATCTGGCATGATTT
>CAZRWC010000088.1:0-3013 GCA_964603705.1 uncultured Acholeplasmataceae bacterium | reverse complement strand
AGAACTTTAGAAAGTAATTTTGATAACGGTTTCAAAGAAGGTAATTTTGATACAAACATCTTTATTTATCCTGGCTATAAATTTAAAGTAGTAGACGCTTTAATTACGAACTTCCATTTGCCAAAATCAACCCTAATTATGTTAGTAAGCGCCTTTTACGATAAAGAGCATATATTAAGTTCTTACCAAAGGGCAATTGAGGAAAAATATTTGTTTTTTTCATTTGGTGATGCAATGTTTATATTTTAAATTAACAATATAATAAGTTTTATTATATAATAGAAGTGGTGATATTATGACAGATACAGAATGGATTTTTTTAGGGATAGGAATTGGTCTTCTAATAATTATAATTTTAGCAACAGTAATTGCTATCAAACACTATAGTCGTAAGAATAAAATTAAAAAAGTTAGTGAACTTGGAAACTTAATATTAAAAGCAATCGGAAAAGAAAATATTACAAGCTTAAAATTAAATCGACAACGTTTAACTATAAACATTATTGATGCAGATTTTATAGATAAAGAATTATTAAAAAAAGCCAATCTAAGAGCTGTGGTTTCAAAAAAGGAAGTAAAGTTTTTAATTAAAGAGTCCGAAAAACAACTATATACATTTTTAAGAAAAGAAAGAAAAGGGGATTAAGTATGGAAAAGAAGTTTTTAATAATAGCAGAATACGGTATACATGCAAGACCGGCAACAAGATTAGTCAATGAAGCCATGAAATATGAATCAGAAATTTTAATGAATTCAATGGGTAAGACCGTAAATCTTAAATCTATTATGGGGGTAATGTCCTTAGGGATTTATCGTGGTGAAAATGTAAAAATAATTATTAATGGTCCAGATCAAGAAGAAGCAATGATTGGCATTAGTGAGTTTTTATTAAAAGAAGGCCTTGGCAGACAAGTTTAATATGCTAAATAAACTTTATAAAGAGCTTTTTTTACTACCTGGGATAAGTGGATTTGAAAAAGAAATTAAAGAATATTTAAAGATATATTTTAAAAAACTGCCAAATTATCAAATAATTCAAGATAATTTGGGTTCTATTTTCGCATATAAAAAATCAAAACAAAAAGATGCGCCTTTAATCATGGTTGCAGGACATATGGATGAAGTTGGTTTTTTGGTCGTAAAAATAATGGCCAATGGCGCTTTAAAATTACAACCAATTGGAGGAATTTCTGGCGAAGTTTTAATTTCGCAAATTCTAAACGTTCATACCGAAGACTCAATTATTAAAGGAGTTATTGGGGCGATTCCGCCACATTTAAAAGTTAACCAATCAACTAATATTAACGATTTAATTTTAGATATAGGCGCAAAAAATAAAGATGAAGCTATCAAATGGGGCATTAAATTAGGTCAAATGGTTACTTTTGAAAATACCTTTACTTATACACATGATAAAAAAAGAGTTATTTCCAAAGCAGTAGACAATCGAATGGGATGCGGTCTTGCAATGCAACTAGCTAGTTTATTTCATGATATTGAATTGCCTTATGATATTGCTTTTGGTGCAACCGTTCAGGAAGAAGTTGGTTTAAGAGGGGTCCAAACGATTACTAATTTATTAAAACCAACTATTTATATCGCGATTGATTCTTCACCAATTAATGACTTATTAGAACCTGACTCACTTGGTAAAATGGGTGAAGGTGCCATGCTAAGAATTTATGATCCAGGTGTAATTATGCCAAATGATCTTAGAGTTTATTTAGAAACTGTTGCCAAAACTAATAATCTTAAAACACAACACTATCTTTCTAAAGGAAATACTGATGCCACTAGAGCATTAATTGCTAATGAAGGAGTAATTGCCACCTCAATTGTTTTGCCAACTAGATATATTCATTCATCTGCTGCTATGTTTGAGATTGCTGATTTAGAATCTGTCAAAGATATGATCGGGGCAGTATTAAATGATTTAACAATCGATAAAATCAATAAATTATTAGATAAATAAAGGGAATCTTCCCTTTTTTTATTTATTAAGATTTTAAAATGGCAAGTTTTGTTAAATTATTGTATAATTAATTGATAACTAATGGGACCTATTATTAGGCCTAAATAGGAGATATTATATGAAAAAAAACATAAGAACTAGTGGAGTATTTAATTTAGTTTTATTTTCGATTTTTGCTGCACTAATTTTATTACTGGGGCTAATTCCCCAAATCGGCTTCATAAGACTTGGACCTGTGGCTATTACTATTGTACATATTCCGGTTTTAATTGGCATAATGGTTTTACCGTTTTGGCATGCGCTAGGTTTAGGTGTTACCTTTGGTATATCATCATTAATTGCAAGTTATATATATGGGACAACGCCAGCCGACTTAGCATTTCAAAACCCTTTAATTTCGGTTTTACCAAGAATTATTTTTGCTCTATTTGCTTTTTTAATTTTTCGGGCCTCTTCTTTGCTACAAAAATTAAAACACGGAAATAAAATCATTTTTGGCCTTTCAACAATTGTTACAATTTTATTTTTTGGTATCTCAATTAATTCTTTAACTAACGTTTTTAGTAGCCAATTAGCTTTAAATTTAGTTCAAACTGATCAAAACGACTTGTCCATGATCGATAACGTGACTAATAATGATTACGCAATCAACTATATCAAAGAAACAACTAATGATCCAAGAGTTTTCGTAATAGTTGGGACCAGTGAAACAGAAGAATATTATGTTATTATCAATCATCTTGTTTTAGATTTTATAGATGAAGCAGATCTATTAAGTTTTAATATATCAAAAAAGCAATTAAAAGCTATTTATACTGGTAACATTACCGATTGGCGCACAATTTTAAATATTAAAGATGATTTGGCAACTGAAGTTGATGAATATGATGAAGTAGGCGAATTAAAGATTATCCCTTATACTAAATACTTAGATTCTTCTGAAAAACAAACTTTTTTTAATGATATAGGTATCAAATATCCAGGGATGAATAATAAAGAAAAGACTAGAAATATAATTATGCCTATAATGATGATCGTAGC
>CAZRWC010000087.1:1581-3193 GCA_964603705.1 uncultured Acholeplasmataceae bacterium | reverse complement strand
TATAATTAACCTACCAGCTAATTTAACTATTATATCAGAATCTTTATTTGCAGATGCAAGTAGTTTAACCGCAATTACCTTACCAGAAGGGTTGATTACAATTTCTGATTTTGCTTTTAAGGGTGTTAGTAATTTAATTGAAATAATTATTCCTAAAAATGTATCTAGTATTGGCGATTATGTCTTTGATGGGGCGATTAGCTTAGCTGCAATATTGGTGGATAATGCTAACGATAGTTATGTGTCAGAAAACGGCGTGTTATTTACCAAAGATAAAACAACTTTAATAAAATACCCTGAAGGAAAAGTAGACACTTCTTATGAAATCACTAAAGAAGTTATATATATTGAAAATCAAGCCTTTAAAAACGTAACTTATTTAGAAAATCTTACATTTGAATTGGGCAGTGAATTGAAAACAATCGGTGATTATGCATTCAGCGGTGTCATCAATTTATTAGACATAATATTACCTGAAGGGGTTAAAGAAATTGGTGATTATGCCTTTGCAAATATGACCAATTTAAAGAGTATTGTGTTACCAGACAGTCTAACTGAAATAGGTTATTATGCATTTAGTCAAGCAAATTTATTAGTTATTTATTCACAAAGTATTAGTAAACCTTTGAGTTGGAAGGGTAACTGGAATCCTCAAAATAGGCCAATTTTCTGGTTAGAAGAATGGGTTTATGATGAAAACGGAAAACCAATTCTAATTTGATGAAAAGTTAAGAAACAAACAATAAAAAAATCCTCTACTATGAACTTGTTTAATAAGTTTTAATAGAGGATTTTTTAATTAAAGGAAGATCAATGACCAATTATTAAATCATTAATTAACTCATCTATTTCGGCTTCGCTTGTTTTATAAGAAGTAATGATTCTAATTGTTTTAGTTGTTGATTGCGACTCCCAAATCTCAAACAAGTATTTAGCCCTTAAGGCCGTTATAACGGCATTTTCTAGGGTTATAAACAATTGATTCGTTTGGGTATTTTGATAACTAATATTATTTTTAGAAAGCTTTTCTTTTAAATATTCCATTCTTTGATTAGCGGTTTTTGCAATCTCAAAAAACAGATTATTTTTAAATAAAACATTAAATTGAATACCAAGTATAAAGCCTTTACTAAGCAATGCTCCAGCTCTTTTCATTGAGTGACGAAAGTTGTCGTGAAGGCTTTTATCTTTAATTATGATTGCTTCGCCCGCTAAAGCACCGTTTTTAGCACCACCTATATAAAAGGCGTCGGTATATTTAGCGATTTCTTCTAATGTTAAATCGTTATCACGGCTTGTTAATGCTGCCCCTAATCTAGCTCCATCCATAAATAATAACAAATTGTTTTTTTGGCAAAAATCATATAGAGCCTTTAACTCGGCTTTATTATAGATTAAACCTAATTCGGTGGCATTTGAAATATAAACTAATCTTGGGATGATGCGATGTTCATCGTTATAAGAACCGATTTCATGTTTTATTAATTCGGGTGTTAATTTTCCATCAATGCTATCAATGGTAATTATTTTTAAACCCAAAGCTTCGATCGCACCAGTTTCATGGACATGAATGTGACCGATTGAAGAAGAAATCACACCCTCGTAAGGTTTT
>CAZRWC010000087.1:0-1547 GCA_964603705.1 uncultured Acholeplasmataceae bacterium | reverse complement strand
AAGTGTGAGATAATAACTTTATTTGTTAGGGTGCCGCCAACGATAAAAAAGACATCATTAGTTGTGTTGGTTAGTTTTTGCAAAAGTTTTGAAGCTTTTTGGCTCTGAGTGTCCAAACCATAACCACAATAGTATTGATCTTTATAATGAACTAATTCTTTTAAAATATCAGGGTGTGCGATATCGCTATAATCGTTTTTAAAATTAATCATAAATATCATCTCCTAACTTTATTATATCATGCTAATAGTGCTATAATAATTAATTTTTTCGTATTTTCTTGTTCTAATTAACAAAGCAGGTAATAATTGATATAATATAGATAATAAATGAAAATAATCGAGGTGTAGTAGATGAAAATATATTGTGGTGTAGATATTGGCGGAACAAATATTGTTGTCGGTTTTTTTGATGAAAAAATTAATTTAATTAACAGTCTAGAATATCCAACCCCAAATAAAGAGGTAGAATCAAAAATACCAGAAAGCATTTCAACGACAATTTTAGATTATTTTAAGGTTAATAATTTTGAAATTAAAAACTTATTAGGAGTTGGAATTAGTATTCCAGGACCAGTAAAAGAAAAAAAGATTTTAAAAACACCTAACATTGATTTTCCTAAGGGCTATGATATTATCAAAGAACTTAATAAATATTTGCCAAAAATAAATATAACTTTAGCCAATGATGCTAATTTAGCGGCTTATGGCGAATATAAGATTAGAGGAGATAATCATAAAAATATTATTGTTTTAACTTTAGGTACAGGAGTTGGCGGCGGAGTTATTATTAATGGCGAAATAATTGAAGGAATGCATGGTTGTGCCGGTGAACTTGGTCACATAAATATTGCCAGTGAGCAAAATCGTCTTTGTGGTTGTGGCAAAAAAGACTGCCTAGAAACCATTTCTGGCGGAGTTGGCTTCGTTAATTACGCGAAAGAAGTTTTAAAAGATAAAGATTCAATTTTAGATTCAAACAATTTAACGGTAAAAAAGATCATAGATGCTGCAAAGGAAAATGATTTAATTGCTTTAATGCTATTAAATGATTTTGTTAGAAATCTAGCTATTGCAATTGCTAATTTAGCAGTCATAATTGATCCCGATTTATTTGTAATTGGTGGTGGGATTGCTAATGCGGGTAGTTATTTATTAGATAAGATAGTTAGCGAATATAAAAAAGTAGCTCGCTTCAATTTAGCCGATACTCCATTTGAACTAGCTAAACTAGGTGGATTAGCGGGAATATATGGGGCGGCTTACTTGGCCCAAGAAAAGAAGTAATTAAATATAATTTTAAAGCTATAGCCAGCGATATGAAAGCTGGCTTTTATTATGCGCAATTTAACACTAAACTTAAGAAAAAACATGTTGTTATAAATTAGAAATAAGGCTTAAACAAAGCCGTTTATTCAATTTTAAAATTTATAATAGTTATAATTGTTGCAATTAAATTCTTATTATTATATAATAATAACGCTGTGCTTACACTAAGCGCGATAGGCAATGATGTGGAAGGTTATTGGCACACGGACAGCCGTTGTC
>CAZRWC010000086.1:0-3205 GCA_964603705.1 uncultured Acholeplasmataceae bacterium | reverse complement strand
TGGTTGAACTCTTTAATTTATCAAAAAAGTTATAAACAACTTCTGATAACGGTAGATCATATATAATATTTACTCTTGTTTTATCAATATAACTCATCGTCTTAAAGATTCCACGTTTTTTCTGACAAATATCCATAATAGCACCTATATAAGTGTCTGGTGTCATTATTGTGGCTGTTACAAACGGTTCTTCAATCCTTTGAATGTATTGTGGGTCAGGTAATTCGGCGGGATTATCGATTTCTTTTACCGTCCCATCGGTATGATAAACTTGATAGATTACCGATGGAGCAGTGGCGATTAATTCCACTCCAAATTCTCTAGTCAACCTTTCTTGAATAATTTCCATATGCAATAAACCTAGAAAACCGGTTCTAAATCCAAAACCTAATGCTGTGGAAGTTTCTGGTTCATAGATTAAAGATGCATCATTTAATTTAAGTTTTTCTAAAGCGTCTTTTAAATCTAGATAATCATCATTATCAACTGGAAATAAACCACAAAAGACAACGGGATTTAATTGACGATAACCTGGCAAAGCTGCTTTAGCGGGATTATTTTTACTAGTAATTGTATCTCCAACACGAACTTTGCTAATATCTTTTATCGAAGCCATAATATAGCCGACATCGCCTGGGCCTAAAATCTCAACCGGTTTTAAATTAGGCGCCATCAAACCAACCTCGATTACTTCAAAGGTAGCTTGGGATGCCATCATTTTGATTTGATCACCTTTTTTAACTTTACCATTTTTGACTCTAATTAATGGGACTACTCCGCGATAAGTATCATAAAAGGAGTCAAAAACCAAGGCTTGAAGTGGTAAATTTTCATCGCCTTCTGGGGCAGGAATATATTTGACAATATTTTCAAGTATATCTTTTATTCCGATTCCATCTTTAGCACTAGCTAAAACCGCATTATCGGTTTCAAGGCCGATAATATCTTCGATCTCTTTTTTGACTCTTTCCGGATCGGCATTTTCTAAATCTATTTTATTAATTACCGGTAATATAGTTAAATCATTATCGATTGCCAAATAAACATTAGCAAGTGTTTGAGCTTGAATGCCTTGAACGGCATCAACTACTAAAATAGCACCTTCACATGCTGCTAATGATCTTGAAACTTCATAAGTAAAGTCAACATGGCCTGGAGTATCGATTAAATGAATTATATATTCTTCTCCATCCTCAGCATCATATTTTACTGCTACTGCCGTTAATTTAATTGTGATGCCTCTTTCTCTTTCTAAATCCATTGAATCAAGTACTTGAGCTTTCATTTCTCTAGTTTCAATCGTTTTAGTAAATTCTAAAAGTCGGTCAGCCAAAGTCGACTTACCGTGATCAATATGAGCGATAATTGAAAAGTTTCTTATTTTCTTTTGTCTTTCATTAAAATTAGTTTTATCCATGTTATGTAAACCTTTCTTTTACTATTTTATCATGATTTAGCTAAGATGACAATAAATGTCAATCGTAATTTGATAATTATTTGAAATGATTTTAAATAGTTTATGAAAGTTATGAAAATAGTATGAAAACTTTATAATATTAGTTGCATTCCTTTTTGTAAAGACTTATAATATATACGGAATAAAAATTCATATTAGCAAAAATAGGAGGAATAAAATATGAAAAAATTTGTTAAAGGATTTATTGCAATCTTACTTGCAGTTGTACTGACATTAAGTTTAGCGGCTTGTGGTAAACGTGAATTTGCTGCTGATGGAAAATATACCGCTTTTGCAACGGGAACACATAGCGATTATGCTGGCGTAGTTACACCAGAATTAACTGTAGTAACTGTAACAATCAAAAATGATAAAATCACTGGTTATTATATTGACGTAAGACAAGCAGTTAGAACACAAAGTGAAGATGAAGATGGAAATGTAACATATGCATTTGCTTTCAATGCAAAAACTAAAAAAGAACTTCTTTATGATTATGGTATGCAAGGTGCTTCACCAATTAAAAAAGAATGGTTTGAACAAGCTGAAGCAATTGAAGCTTTCATGTTAGAAAATGGACCTGCTGCTATTAAAATTAAAGATGATGGTACTTATGATGGTATTGCTGGAGCAACTATGGATGATGGTGGCGTTAAAGAATTAGCCTTAGCAGCGATTGAATTAGCTAAAGCTGGCAAATTTCAAGCTGTTTATGCTAGCGGCTCTGATGTTTATTCAGCTCACATGATCGTTAATAAAAAAGGTGAGCCAACTGAATTAGTTATTGATACTATCCAAGCTGGTCGTTCTGCTTCTTCTACTGGAACTTTTGTTTGGAATACCGAAACTAAACAACAACTAGGTTATCGTTATGGTATGCATGCACCAGCCGCTGGACTTATGCCTGTTACTACTGCTAACGAAGCTCAATATAAAACTTGGTTAAAAGACAACAATAAACTTGAATGGTTTGAACAAGTTGAACTTATTGCAAAAGATGTTTTAGCAAAAGGTCTACAAGGTTATAAATATGATGCTATTGCAACTGTTACAATCACCACTACTGGTTATGAAGCTGTAATCAAAGGTCTAGCTGAAGCAAGTAAATAATTTATTGAAAAACTAACCACTCTTAATTGAGTGGTTTTTTTATGCTTTTTAAAACTTTTATGTTAAAATAATTTTGAGGGGAGTAGTTTTCCTAAATTAATCGTCAGCACGGTCTAAAAAGACCCGGTTAATTTCAAGACATGCCTTGTAACGAGACCTCAAGTTTGACCTTGTGGTCTTTTAATTTATAAGGAGGGTATATGAATTACTATCAATTATCTAATGAAGATGTTGCAAAGAGTTTAGAAACAAATTTAAAAACTGGCTTAACGCAGGAAAGAGCCAATAACAATCTTAAAAAGCATGGAAAAAACAAGTTAATTGAGCCAAAAAAACGGTCATTGATATTAAAGTTTTTTGATCAATTAATGGATTTCATGATTTTAATTTTGTTTCATTTGTTACCAACGATATATTTGAAGGGATTTTTATAATTGCCATTATTTTAATAAATGCAATTATCGGTGTCGTTCAAGAAGCTAAAGCCGAAAAGTCCTTAAAAGCTATTCAAAAGCTTTCTTCTCCTCACGCTAAAGTTATTCGTGATGGAGTTGATATGTTAATTGATGCCGAAGATGTTACGGTTGGTGACTTAGTGATTTTACAGGCTGGTGATTATGTTCCGGCTGATTTAAGATT
>CAZRWC010000085.1:838-3232 GCA_964603705.1 uncultured Acholeplasmataceae bacterium | reverse complement strand
TAGTTCCATTAACTACTGCCCATAACATCACCGCGTTAAACATTCGCGCAGGGAAGTAAAATGTATACGTATTTGAGGCGGCGTCTGGAAACAATCTCATCGATGCGGCCGCTAAAGGCATGTAATCAAGACAAGCTATTATCGCTGTAACAACTAACGAACACCAAAAAATAATTTTATCTGAAGTTGTTTGTTTTTTAATTCGTTCTGGTGCTAGGCCCTTTACTGAACTAAAGAATTTTGTAGTAATCAATAAGCCGGATAATGACATTACTAACATAAATGCTCCAATTAAAGCAAAACCATTAAAGAATTCTTTACCCCACCAAATATGATTGGTTGTGGCAAGCTTGGTTTCAACATTTAAGGTTTTTGTAAAGAAATCAACCGTATTTGATACACTACTCTTTGAATAAACTTCAAAACAGTGATTAATATTTTCGTTATAAACTACACGATATGTCCCATCATCAATATTGCCATACTCATAATTATAAATAGCTTCTTTATGTCCTAAATCGCCGCCATTTACTTCATTAATAAATCTTAAGGCAATTGTTTCAAAAGTTGTAGGTGGTGTTTGATATCTAAAAGCACCTTCATCAAAATAAGCATATGACATAGCCGCGTTTGCCCTTAATGATTTATAGTTGTTAGCGGCAGAAACTTTAATATATCCTGAGCAATAAACAGCTTTTATAACACTATCTTCATAATTTGCTCCTGCAAATTCTTTCGCCGCTGTAATAGCGTTTCCTCCCCCTGCAGAGTGTCCCGTTACACCAAAGCGCTCGCGATCAATATAATTATATTTTTCAGTATTGTTATAAACATAATGAATTAAGTAATTTAATCCGTTTGCAGCGGTTGTCGCACCAATTTGAGTTCTTTCGCCGTTTTCATCTAAAATATATTCGCCGTTTTCATCAACTTGATATCCTGCAGCGGTAGTTCCTCCTTGACTGCCTGGGTCAATACAAAAGACCACAAAACCCCTTCTAGACAATTCAATACAATACTGAGCCTGAGTTTCTTTTGTTCTAGTAAATCCTGGCATTACAAACACAACTGGTGCTTGATTTGTTGTTGAGGCGTTTCTTGGAACATATAAATCAACTGCATATTTTAACATGCCATCGGCAATAACGTGCTTTTTGCCAAGTACAGGATCATTATTATATTTTTCAGTCATTTCTTTTGTTAAAGTAAACGATGATATTTTAACTTTAAATCCACTTGTTGAAAATACCATCGCAAAAAAGCTAGAAATTAAACAAATACCAATTGCCACACTTGTTAAAATTACATAGTGTTTCCTCGTTAATGTTTTTTTAGGTTTTTCTTCAACTTCTTCATTTAATACTTCCATTATCGGATCTTCGATTAAATCGTCTGTTATTAAAAGTGCTATCAAACTTAAAACAAACGATGGTAATGCAACAATACTTACGATTGTATAAATAAGTTGTTTAGTTTTATCTTTTTGAGTGATTTGGTTTTGTTGATATTTTTCAGCGATGCTCCATGTTAATATCCCCATTACGATAGATGCAAAGATTAAAATCGCAAATAACCAATAAATATTATTTGATAGCGAAAAATTATAAGCTGCTAATAAAGCATAAAGAAATGCAAATACATACGAAACTATTGCAGATGCTTTTAATAAGGTTTTCTTAATTTTCATAATACCCTCCTATTTACCTGCAAATGACGCCAAAGCCGCATCATCTGTAGAACTCCAATTAAATACTAAAGTTGCAAGATCTGTATCGCCAACCATAAAATCAGTTACGGCAATCAAATCAATATATCTGTTTTTGCCGCCCATTACAATACCACTTGCTCTAGAAATAGTTGCAATACCTCCGGTACTTGTTAAATTTCCTCCCCATCCCAATAATAGGCTAACATTACCATCAGCCATTATATCAGCACAACTTCCAGCAACATCACCTTCATATCCTTTAATGACAATATCCAATTCTGCAACATTTAAACCTAATGTAGCCAGATGTGCTTTTAGTGCTGTTTCGAATTGATCGATTAACGTTTGGTTTAAGCCTGAGGTTGATTCTTTATCATACCAACCGATTACCAAGTCATGAGTAACAATAATTTTTTCACCAAACACGGCATACAAAACTATTACCTCATTTCGCACATAATCCTTAACATCCATATAGCGAACAATTGCCCCGCCTTCTAGGTCGGGTTCTAAAGCATCCTTTTCAAAAGCCCAGCCTAAAAAGTCTTGTCCCGCCGGAATGTTATGCTCCACTCCTGATATGACAGCATTTCTAAAGAGACTGATAGTATATGTTTCTTGAACCACCCCTTGGTTTTCTAATACCACGGTTACATCGTCATCATACATATTACATCCAACTAAAG
>CAZRWC010000085.1:0-828 GCA_964603705.1 uncultured Acholeplasmataceae bacterium | reverse complement strand
TTACAAAAATGCCTATTAATGACAATTTTAATCTTTTCATCTTTTCCTCCATTTTTTTCTTTTTATTTTCTATTGCTATTAGTCCTTATAGCCGCTTCTCGAACGTGCTTTGCCACACTTTGATGTGCTTTTATATCATTTGCATAAGGAATAATATAATCTTCTTTTAATTGATCTGCTGGAATTGATTCAGCAATACCAATACTTGCGGCCATCATCATTTCATTATTTATATCTTTTGCTCTAACGTCTAATGCTCCTCTAAATAGTCCTGGAAAGGCTAAAACATTATTAATTTGATTTGGCCATAAACCGCTTCCCGTTCCAACAATTTTCGCACCGCCTTTGTAAGCTTCTTCCGGTGTTATTTCTGGAATCGGATTTGCTAGTGCAAATACAATCGGGTTATCGTTCATTTTGCGAATCATTTCTTTTGTAACAATCCCGCCCGCTGATACTCCAATAAATAAATCCGCGCCTACTAGTGCATCACTTAATGTTCCTCTTTTTTTAGATTTGTTAGTTATCTTAGCAATTTCTTCATGTCTTTTATTAGCAAATTGATCCCCTTCAACAATAATTCCAAAGATATCACACATAACAATATCTTTTACTCCCATCCAAAGCAAATACTTACAAATAGCAATCCCTGCAGCGCCAGCTCCATTTAAAACCACACTTAATGATGATAATTTTTTATTAGCGAGTTTTAAAGCATTTAAAAGCGCCGCTCCAACGACTATTGCTGTTCCATATTAATCATCATAAAATACCAATATGTCAAATTCTTTTCTCAATCTTTCTTCAATTTCAAAACAACGCAAAACA
>CAZRWC010000084.1:0-3244 GCA_964603705.1 uncultured Acholeplasmataceae bacterium | reverse complement strand
AAGACAAAACAGTAACTAATAAAGGTATTTTAATAAAGTACGCTGAAATAGTTAATCCTAACATTAATATAAAGAAAACTATCACAATATATAAATAACCTTTTGGTTTATGTGGTTTTGAACTAATCTTACCATCAAGTTTTAAATAAGCAATTGTACTACCACTAAAAGTTATCGAACCAATTATAATCGCTAAAACCGCCGAAAATATACTAAAATATGTTTCATTTAATAAACTATCGCCTGCCACTTGAAATAACGCAAATATTCCTACAATCAAACTAGCTAGTCCGCCTAGCCCGTTTAAAATCGCTACCAATTGGGGCATTTTAATCATTTTAACCCGATAGGCAATTAAAACCCCTAATAAAGTTCCTATACCTATAAATAAAAATAATTCCCAGATTCCAAATATTTCATATTCTAAAACCGTTAAAACGACTGCTAAAAATAAAGAAATTGCGCTAATTAAGTTTCCTAATTTAGCAGTTTTAATTTTACTTAATAAATGAATGCCTAATAAAACTAATATTACTAATATAGCCGATATTAAATAATATAGCCAACTTCCTACACCATTAGTTATCATGGCTCTTACCTTTAAACATCGCTAACATCCGATGTGTTACTAAAAATCCCGCTACTACATTCATCGTAGCAGCTATTACCGCTATCGCCCCTAAAATAATTGAAAGAAGTCCGTATTCTATTTTAATAATATAAGCGGTTGCTACTAAAGCACCAATTAATGTAATTCCTGATAATGCATTCATCCCACTCATAAGTGGTGTATGAAGCAATGATGGCACATGCTTAATTAATAAATAACCAATAATGGCTGAAACAATTAAAACAATAACTAAAACTATTTGTGGCCAACTCATTTATGCTTCCTCATCGCCTCTTTAGTGCCTTCGTGTAACAGCTTTTTATCATGAGTAACTAAGATTGATGAAATTATTTCATCTTTTAGATTTAGGTTTAATTTATTATCAACAATTATATATTTAACTAAATTATAAACATTTTCAGCAAACATATAAGTTGAACTAGTAGGGATTAGGCCTGGTATGTTTTTAGTACCATCAACTAAAATTCCTTTATAATTAATTATTTCTCCGCCTTTAGTTACTTCAACATTTCCGCCTTGATCAATTGAAATATCAACAATATAAGAGCCTGGTTTCATTTGATCAAGCATTTCTTTAGTAATTAAAATTGGAGCTTCTTTACCAAATACTAAAGCACTTGCAATTATAATATCAGCTCTTATTACATAGGGTAGTAATTTTTCTTTTTCTAATTCTAAATATTTTTCTGGTAAATCATTTGCATGTTTGCCATCTTTGCTAACCGCTATTTTGCTAGGAATTTCTAAATCAATAATTTTAGCACCTAAAGATTTGGCTTGTTCATTGGCTTCTTCTCTAATATCAGCTGACCAAACTTGTGCGCCTAGACCTCTAGCTGTTGCAATTGCTCTTAATCCAGCAACACCTGCTCCAATTACTAATACTTCTGACGGTTTAATCATTCCAACAGCTGAACCAATCATCGGTACAAACTTAGAAAGACTATTAGCGGCAACCAAAACTCCCTTATAGCCGGCACAAGTACTCATACTAGATAAAGCATCCATCGATTGGGCTCTTGAAATTCTTGGTACGCCATCTAGAGTTAAAGAAGTAATATTTTTTTCAACTAATCTTCTTATCATTTCATGATTATTAGGACTAGCTGGATGAAGAAAGGTAATTAAAATTTGGCCTTCTTTCATCATATCAATTTCATGTTCATTTTGATTTTCATTAAATTGTGGTTCTTTGACTTTTAAAATTAAATCGGCTGTTTGATAAATTTCTTTAACTTCATTAACAATTTTAGCGCCACTACTAAGATATTCATGGTCATGATAAAAAGAGTTGTCGCCTGCTCCTTGTTCAACTAAAACAATATGACCGTCTTTAATTAGTTTTTCAACTGTCTTAGGAGTAGCTGAAACTCTCTTTTCATTTAATAGTATTTCTTTAGGTATTCCAATTATCATAATAAAACACTCCCATCTTTATATCTTAATATAACACAATGAAAGTGTTTCATTCAATCTCTAGCACTAATTTTGTCAAATTTTAGGAAAAATTAGCTTTGTTTGATTTTCTCTTTTTCGATTTTATATAATTCTTCAACCGCAAAATGTAATTTAGTTACTACATTTTTTTTATTTTTAGGATAAATATAATAGGTATCATTAAGAGTTGATAGGTCGATGCAATCACCTTTTTTAAAATAGTCATATTCGATATGTAGTCCATATAATGAAAGTGGTTCTTTAACTAAATGAAGTGGTTTACCTTTTTCAAAGCCGGTTAAAACAAAACCATTTAGGTCATGAACTAAATGTCCATCACCTAAATCAATATAACCTTTGGCATTAGGTAGTGAATCAATTCTAACCTCGTCTTCAAAATAATAGGTGCCATTTAAGATTTGTTCTTTAACTTGGCTTCTTTGAAATTCATACCAATCAGGAATATGACTAAATTCAGTCACGCCTTCTGTTGCACTTAATTTACCATAATAATCCATAACATAAGTTTTGCCACAAGCCTTACACCAAATTTTATCTTTATCTGAATCCATTTCAAATTCTTTATAACAACTTGGGCATTGATATAAGACTTTATGTAGCTTACGCGCGCGTTCCTTATATGTAATAGCAATTTTATTATCATATTGCCACTGAAATTCATCATAAACGAAGGCTTTATTAATACTTTTGCTTATTTCTTCTACACTTAAATTATTAATATCTTCTTTAGTAAGTATTTGAGTCATGTCGGCAGCAAGGGGATTATTTCTTTTTTTAAGATTCCAAACTGGTTGGGATAAAAAATTGCCATGCATATTTAAAACAACAACCGGATGTTTCATAAGTTTAACTAATTTAGCTAGTGAATCTGGTAGGATAGCGGTAGTACCAACTAAAGAATAACGAGCCTCAGGATAGATAGCAACGATATTTTTTAATGTATCTAAACTATATTTGATTTGTTTAATTAGTATAGTATCATTTGTAAATTTTCTTTTTCCAATTGCCCCAACATTTCTAAGTAACCACTCCCGTTTAATAAAACCATCAATCGCAACAATATAATTAGCACGATGGGGAAAGATAGCGGCGGTTGTTACTTTAAAATCAACAAACGCATGATGGCTACATAATAAAATATAAGGCGGCTTTAAT
>CAZRWC010000083.1:3109-3376 GCA_964603705.1 uncultured Acholeplasmataceae bacterium | reverse complement strand
ATCTTAAATAGCTAATAAAAAAGGCCGCTTGGCCTTTTATTTTACAGTTGAACCACTTTTAATAACTTTACTATCAAAAGTTGCATTTCTTAAGATACGACAGTTTCGTTCAATTATTAAATCACTATCTATTAAGGTTGATTTTTCTACTACATTTATCCCTTTATTTAAAACATCTGGTTTTTCAAGATTGGCAGTATAATCATCGCCATAACCAATAATAGTATTTCTGCCAACAACGACTTTTTTATCTAAGATAGAAGAATT
>CAZRWC010000083.1:0-3099 GCA_964603705.1 uncultured Acholeplasmataceae bacterium | reverse complement strand
TTTAAAATAACTGAATCTTTGACAATTGCCCCATTTTGAATTAAAACGCCAGGACTGATTACTGAATTAATGACCGTACCATAAACTATAGAGCCGTTTGATATCAAAGAGTTTCTAACTTCGGCTTTTTCACCAAATTTAACTGGTGGTAGGCCTTCATTTTTAGTAAATATTGGCCATGTTGGATCGTATAAATCAAGTTCTAAAGTTGGTTGGTTTAATTCTAAACTTGTCGTTAAATAGGAGTCATATGTACCAACATCTTGCCAATAACCATAAAATTTAAAAGTTGAAACAACCGCTTTTTTCTCATAAATTAAATAAGGTATAATATGATGACCAAAATCAAGATTAGGATATTTTTTGCTTTGACTTAACAAAGAATTTACTAATACTTCGGTGTTAAATAAATAGATTCCCATCGAAGCTAAATTCGATTTAGATGTTTTTGGTTTTTCGATAAATTCCTTAACAAAACCATTTTCGTCTGTTTCCATAATTCCAAACCTAGAAACATCTTCGAATGGGACAACTTTAGTTGCAATCGTAAGTTCGGCGTTGTTTTTTTCGTGTTCAGCGATTAATTTTCTAAAATCCATTTTAAAAATATGGTCACCAGATAGTATAAGTACATACTTTGATCTGGCTCTAATTACAAAATCGATATTTTTTAAAACAGCATCGGCTGTTCCCATGTACCAATCGTTATGTGGTTGTAAAAGAGTAACGCTAGAATCACGGCGGTCTAAATCCCAAGGTTTACCAGAACCGATATGTTCATTTAATGAAAAGGGTAAATATTGAGTCAAAATTGCTATGTCATAAATTCCAGAATTACTAGCATTTGATAAACTAAAATCGATAATACGATATTTTCCAGCAAAAGGTACAGCTGGTTTACTTCGTCTTTGAGATAATAAATCTAATCTAGTTCCTTGCCCACCCGCTAAAATTAAAGCTAAAGTTTTCATTTTTCTTTCTCCATCATTCTTTTATATAAATCTATATAGTCAAGTCCCATCTGGTTTAAACTACGATCTAATGACATAGCTTGTTTTACTAGTTGTCTCCAGGCTCTTTGATTATTATGGAATAAATCAATCCCCATTTCTAAACTATCTTTAAATTCATGGGCGTTATAATTAGCAAAACTAAAGCCGTTTCCTTCGCCAGTATATTTATTATATGGGTTAACGGTATCTTTTAATCCACCTGTTTCTCTAACAACCGGTAAAGAACCGTATCTTTGACTAATCATTTGACCTAGACCACATGGTTCAAATAAACTTGGCATCATAAATAAATCTGATGCAGCATAGGTTAAATGAGCTAAATCTTCATCAAATCCGATATGGGCATATACTTTTCGTGGATATTTAGCTGCAAGATGAGCAAAATACTCTTCATATTGTGGATCGCCAGAACCGATTAAAACAAATAAAGCATTTGTTTCTTGAATTGTTTCTTCTAAAGTTGCTTTCATCAAGTCGATTCCTTTTTGTCTTGCTAAACGACCAATTGAGGCAATCAACGGTAAGTTATCGGTTTTATCTAGTCCCAGTTTTTCTACTAAAGCAAGTTTGTTAGCTTTTTTAGCCTTAATAAAATGCTTATTGTTATAATTTGCAACTATCTTAGTATCAGTTTCAGGGTTGTAAATATTATAATCAATTCCGTTTAAAATGCCAATTAGTCTTGAATCTCTAGCTTTAAGGGCGCCATCTAAAGTAAATCCATAAAATCTTGTTAAAATCTCATTGCGATAATTAGGACTTACGGTATTTATATAATGCGCTCTCATAATCCCGCATTTTAAAAAATTAACTCGATCAAAATGAATATAAGTATAATTAAATTTAGTATTAAAAAATTTATCGACCTCTATATCAAAAGCACCTTGGTATTCTAAATTGTGAATTGATAATAAAGTTTTAACTTTTTTAAAGTAATTTGATTTATGGCGGTAATTTTCTTCAATTAAATAAGGTATGACTGCAGTTTGCCAATCATTAACATGAATTATATCCGGATAAAATTCAACAGTATCGATAAACTCGATACAAGCTTTACTAAAAAATGTAAATCTTTCAGCATCGTCATGATGGCCATACATCTTATCGCGATTAAAATAATTGTCATTTCTTACAAAAACATAAGAAACATTGTCATAAACAGTTTCATAGTATTCAGCGCTTTGATAAAAATCGGCTAGTTGTATTTCAACTTTGCCAAGATATTTCATATTATCAATTTGATTTAAGATGTTACCATAAAGCGGAGTAATTATTCTTATGTCATGATTTAAAGCTTTAATCGCTTTAGGTAATGCTGCAGAAACATCGGCTAAACCACCTGATTTACTAAAAGGAAAAGCTTCACCAGTACAAAATAAAATTTTCATATTATCACCTAATTTCATTATAACTAAATTACAAACAATTAACAAGATTAAAGTGTTAAAATTAATAATTGAAACATAAATTTAATTATGTTATAATTATATATGCGCATTAAGGAGGAAACATTTATGGCGAAAAAATATCAAAAAATTCCATTAAAAACACATTGGTTAACATACTTAATTAGTGGTATAGTAGTGGGGTTGGTTATATTATCAGTTGTTTTAACTTTACCAAATAAAGATACTAAAATGTCTGAAGAATATAATAAAGTATTTCAAAGTATGACTTATAAAACTTCAGAAGGAGAAACCAAAGCCATGTATTTTGCAGATGCCGCTTTAGCTAAGGACAATTTATTTGTTGAAGTAAGCGTTAAAAAAGCAGTATCAAAAATTAATAATAAGGGCTTAGTAATACTTTATATAGGTGGATCTTGGTGTCCGTCTTGTGTTCAAGAAGTTGGAACATATTCATCAGAACTAAAAGCTAGACTAGAAGACGATAGTATTTTAAAAGAACATCTTAGTCAAATTTATTATATTAATCAAAAATCAAGTTCGAAAGTAGTAGCTAACTATAATTTATTAGTTGATCTTGGATTAGAAGAAACACCGAAATTTCCAGGTTTTTATGCATTTTATAATGGCGAATTATTGGATGTTAATTATGTTGTAACAGCTTCATCGCTAACACCACT
>CAZRWC010000082.1:0-3384 GCA_964603705.1 uncultured Acholeplasmataceae bacterium | reverse complement strand
CTCCTTAATAAATTTCTTTTTTTGTTTTTAACTCTTCGATAAAAAGTAAATAGTTTTCATATCTTGATTGAATTATTTCCTTATTTTGATATTTAGCTTTTATTTCACAACCTGGTTCTAAAATATGATTACAACTAGACTTAAATCGGCATTTTTCCTTTAAGCTCTCAAAGTCAGGATAATAAAATTTTAAATCTTTAAAATCATAAAAATCAAATTCTAAACTAGAAAAACCAGGAGTATCAGCAATCCAACCTTGGAAAACTTCAAATAATTCTGAATGCCTTGTTGTATGTTTTCCTCTGCCTAAAGCTGTGGAAATTGGTGCCGTCTTTAAATTCAAATCTGGAACTAAAATATTTAGAAAAGATGATTTCCCTACACCAGTTTGACCGGCTAAAACGCTTGTTTTTCCTTTAAATAATTGATGGAAAATATCTTTATTGAGCGCTTCAAGATTATTGATATAATAGATATCAATTCCCATATTTTCATAATATTTTAAGTCGTTTTTTAAATTATTCAAGTTAGTTTCTGAAACTAAATCTATTTTAGTAATAATTAAAACCGGCTTAATATTATTTTTATAAATATTAACCAAAAACTTATCCAATAAATTAAAACTAAATAGCGGCTCGATTACTGAAAAAATTAAAATTATTTGGCTAATGTTAGCTAAATCAGGGCGGCTTAATTCATTAATTCGCGGCTCTAATTCATAAATAACATTAACGTCATCTTCAACGTTAACATGGCAAATATCTCCAACTTTTGGACTAACTGTAACTGTCTGTATATCTTTTTTAGTACGTTTAGAAATCGATTTATGAAAGTCGGAATCGCCTTTTAAAACCATTTTCCTAAATTTACCTCTAGGTTTAGCCTCAAAAACTTCACGGCTATCCAAATCATAAACCGTGTAGATTCCACCAACTAATTTAATTATCAGACATCTTCTCACGCTTAGCCTCCTGAACACTTCTTAATTGTCCACATGCCGCATTAATATCATGGCCCTGTTCTTTTCTTAAAGTAACATCTAAACCGCCTTTTTTAATAACATCTAAAAATCGCAATTGATTTTCTTTTGTCGACCTTTTATATGGGGCTTCTATTACTTCATTATAAGGTATTAAGTTTATATAAACATTTAAACCGGTTAAAAGCTTTACTAAAGCCTTTGCGTCATCTATTTGATCGTTTATTTGATCAATTAATATATATTCAATTGTTACTCTTCTATTGGTTTTAGTTAAATAATATTTTATCGCTTCTATCACTTTTGGAAGTTTGTAAGCTTGATTGATCTTCATTAAACCTGTTCTTTTACTATCAATAGCTGAATGTAGACTTAAAGCTAGATTAACTTGTAGTTTTAAATCAGCAAATTTGATAATGCCTGGAATAATGCCTGCGGTTGATACAGTAATTCTTCTAGCCCCTATATTTAAACCTTTTTGGTGATTAATTATTTTTAAAAAATCAACTACATTATTAAAATTATCAAACGGTTCACCAATCCCCATCACAACAACCGAGGTAATTTTTTGACCAAGAATTTTTTCAGCTTCTAAAATTTGCAATACAATTTCTCCACTAGTTAAATCACGTTTTTTACTCAATCTTCCTGAAGCACAAAATGAACAACCAATGTCACAGCCAATTTGGCTTGTCACACATAAACTTAAACCATAATGATGATTCATTAAAACTACTTCTATTAAATTTTTATCATACAAACCAAACAAAAATTTAATCGTTCCATCAATACTAGTTGATTTTAAAACTAAATCTAGACTCATAAAATTGAAATCTTCTTTTAATCTTTCAACTAATTTGGGTGGAATATTTGTCATTTCATCAAAAGAATTAACTTTTTTAATATATAACCAATCCCATATTTGAGAACTGCGATATTTTTTATGGCCTAACTCTTCTAAATAATTTTGAAGATTTTCAAAGGTCATATCATAAATTAATTTCATCTGATTTCCGCCTTTAATTCAAATTCTAAGCGGTGACGAAGGCTTGACATTATTTTATCTATATCGTCACTTTCTAAAGTTTTTTCTGGATTGTTAAAAGTTAATCTATAAGCAAGAGAACGTTTATCTTTATCAACATTTTCTCCTTGATAAACATCAAATAATATTAAATCTATTAAATATTTTCTTGTTGTTTGTTTAATTAAAAATTCGATTTTGTTTAAAGGAATTTCTTTATCAATTATAAAAGCAATATCTCTAACCATATTAGGATATTTACTAATCGGTTCATAGCTATTTTTATATTCTAAATTTAATAACTTTGTCAAAGACAATTCGAAAACATAAACATTTTTATTGGCAACCTTTGGATGCATGTTAGCAATTTTTCCAACAATCTCTTGATCAACTAAAATATTAGCTTGACGATTTGGGTGGAAATATTTCACTTCATCAATTGCTTTTAATTCGAATTTTTGGCCGAATTTATTAAGTAGTGCTTCTAATATACCCTTTAGATCAAAAAAGTTAGGCTCTTCATCTTTCTTTTGCCATAAGCTATTTACTAAATTACCACTTAATAAAACAGCTAAATTCAAACTTTCAATTCCTTCTGAATAAACGTTACCAATCTCAAATAAGTTAATATTTTCTTGTTTTCTGTCTTTATTATAATTATATGTGCTTAATAAACCGTTTATCAAACTTTGTCTAAGTGCCTTTCTTTCTTCAGTTAATGGTTTTAAAACTTTATAAATCGGGCCAATATTTTGATAATTATGAACTTCATTTTCTTTAATTAAACTATAACTAATAATTTCATGAAATCCAAGACTTGTTAAAAACAAACGGATCATATCTTGTTTAAAATCAAAATTAGATTGACCACCTGCTAAATTATCGATAAGTGGTTTAGCTTTAATATTATCATAGCCATAAAGGCGGCCTACTTCTTCTAATAAATCTGCCTTTATTTCAATGTCTATTCTTCTAGATGGAACGATCACATCTAAATGGTTATTAATTTCATTTACTTCAAACCCATACTTCAAGAAAATATCTCTAATGTCATCTTGGGCTAAATTGATACCTAGGTTACTATTAATATAACTTGGTTCGATTGAAATAACTTTAGGCATAAATTCTTTATTAACTTTTCTAGCAACACCGTAATAAACTTCACCTCTAGCATAAAGCATTAACAAATATATGGCATAATCAAGAGCCTTTCTAACGGTATTTGAATCAACGCCTCGTTCAAATCTAATCGAAGAATCGGTTGAAATGTTTAATCTTGAGGATGTTTTTCTAATTCTAATTGGATCGAAATTAGCCGCTTCAAGAATAACTTTTTTTGTGTCATTAGTTATCATTGAATTTTCAAGCCCCATAACACCAC
>CAZRWC010000081.1:0-3496 GCA_964603705.1 uncultured Acholeplasmataceae bacterium | reverse complement strand
TATTAAAAGAAGTGGTCATTTAGCGATGCTAAAATCACTAAACTTAATAGAAAAACAAGCAATATATTTAGAAGATTATGGACATATTGGTCAAATCGATCAAATACTAATTTTACACTTAGCGGTCCAAAGTGGACAAATAAAGCCTGGAACAGTAATCTCAGCAATTGCGGCAGGTATTGGCTATGTTTGGGCTGCAAACGTAATTAAGTGGGGTTAATATAATGAAAAGAAAAGAAGCAAAATATATAAATTTAGAAGAATTACTAAAATTAGTACAACCAGAAGACGACATAGTTTTAGGAATGGCAGCGAATGAACCACAATTATTTACACAAAACGTCCATAAAATAGCAGATAGATTAAAGCATGTTGAAATTACTAACTGTTTACCAATCGTTGAAGCACCATTTTTTGTTGAAGAACAATATTCAAAAATGTTTTATTTAAATGGATGGTTTTATAATGGCGCAATGCGCAGAGCACATGACTTTGGTTCAATGAGTTATATTCCCAACCACTTACACTTTGCTGGTCAAAAAAGACTTCATTACCGCAAACCACGAGTATTTATATCAGCAGCAAGCATGCCAGATGAGCATGGATTTATTTCTCTTTCAACATCTAATGTTTATGAAAAAGAAATGATTGAAGCCGCAGAGATTACTATTTTAGAAATTAATCCTAATTTTCCAAGAACGTTTGGGGATTTAGAAGTGCATATAACAGAAATAGACTATTTAATCGAAGCAGATTATCCTGTACCAACTATTCCAGATATGGAACCAAATGAAAAAGACTTTATTATTGGAAAACAGATTGCCGAATATATTAATGACGGAAGTACTATTCAATTAGGTATAGGCGGCATTCCAAATGCAGTTGCTAAATCATTATATGGAAAAAAAGATTTAGGGATTCATACAGAAATGTTTACTAATGAGATGATGAATTTAATAAAAGCGGGAGTTATTACGGGTAAGAAGAAAACTCTTCATCGCAATAAACATATCGCATGTTTTGTTATGGGAACAAAAGAACTTTATGAATTTGTTGATAATAACCCTAGTACATGGATTTTAAATGGTAACTATGTAAATGATCCAAAAATTATTGGTAAAAATGATAATCAAATTTCAATTAACTCCACAATTGAAATTGATTTAACAGGTCAATGTGGTAGTGAATCATTAGGAACTAGACAGTTTAGTGGTACTGGTGGTCAATCAGATACCGCTACAGGAGCACAAAACGCAAAAAACGGAAAATCATTTATCGCTTTATATTCAACAGCAATGGTTAGAAATCCTGAAACAGGAATTAAAGAAGAAGTAAGTAAAATTGTTCCAATGTTAAAACAAGGAGCCGCAGTAACTTTATCAAGAAATGATGTTGATATAGTAGTAACTGAATATGGAGTTGCAGAATTACGCGGGACTTCTATTAATGAAAGAGTTAGAAAATTAATTAAAATTGCTCATCCAAATTTTAGAGATGAACTAACAAAAGAAGCAATTAAATTAGGTTATATACATGAGTAATTTTAAATATCAAAATCATAATATTCATTATGAAATTTATGGTGAAGGTAAGCCTTTAGTTATTTTAAATGGCATTATGATGTCCACAATCAGTTGGCATCAATTTTTACAAGAATTGTCAAAAAACAACCAAATTATTTTAGTAGATTTTATTGATCAAGGTAAATCAGATGCATATAAAGGTGAATTTTATACATATAGTTTTCAAACCGAAATGCTAAGGGAACTATTTGATTATCTTAAATTAAATAAAGTAAATATTGCAAGTATTTCATATGGTGGTCAAATAGCTTTAGATTTTTCATCTAAATATCCAAAAAGAGTAGAAAAACTAATTTTATTTAATACAACAAGTTATATAAATGAATGGATGACAGAGATTTTTGATCTTTGGTTAGCTGCAGGGAAAACCCGTAATGGAGAGATTTATTATAGGGCAACCATTCCAACAATTTATTCATCAACATTTTTTAAAGAGCAAATTAAGTGGATGAAAGATAGAGAAAAATTATTAATTCCTTTATTTTCTGATGAAGTTTTTTTAGATAAAATGGAAAGATTAGTATTAAGTACCAAAAACTTAAACTTATTTGAACAACTTAAAAATATAACAGCAGATACATTAATTGTTGCAAGCACTGAAGATTATTTAACACCAATAAAAGCCCAAGAGGAAATGCATAAGGAAATTAAAAATTCAAATTATATATTAATTCCTAATGCAGGACACGCTTCCATGTATGAAAAACCTAAATTATTTATCAGTTTAATTTTAGGATTTATTAATAATTAAAAAGGAGACAAAAATGATTAGAAAAGAAATATTATTATCTAATGGTGAAACTATTAGCTATCACGAGCAAGGTAGTGGCAGTAAAACATTGGTATTAATTCATGGTAATTCATCATCAAGTGTTTACTACAAACCGCTTTTTGAAAGACTACCCCAAAATTTAAGAGTTATTGCTCCAGATTTAAGAGGTTTTGGTAACTCTAGTTATACAAACTCATTTGACTCTTTAAAAGAGTTAGCAAGTGATGTTAATGAACTTTTAGAAATGCTTAAAGTTACATCTTTTGATGTAGTAGGCTGGTCACTTGGTGGTGGAGTAGCAATGGAGTTAGTTTTAATGAATAAAAATGCAAATAAGTTAATCTTAGTCGCATCAACTACACACTATGGTTATCCACTATACCAAAAAGATAGTTTAAACCAACCTATTATCGGTAAAGCTTATTTAACAAAAGAACAAATGGCAAAAGATCCAGTACAAGTATTACCACTATTAAAAGTTATAGAAACACAAAATATTGAGATGATGAAATCTATTTATAATGCAGGAATCTATTTAGTTAATAAACCAACCGAAGAAGACCAAATATTATATGCCGAAGAATCGCTTAAACAACGTTGTTTAGTCGATGCCGATTGGGCAATTTCAACATTCAACCTATCAGATAAAAATAATGGTTATATGCAAGGTAATGGACAAATTAACAACATTATCAATGACACCTTACATATTTTAGGTGATCGGGATTTAATGGTGCCTGAATTTATGTTAGAGCAAAACATCGAAGCTATTAAAAACTCAACTGTAATTCGTTATGAAAACTGTGCACACTCACCTTTTGTTGATAAACCAGAAGAAATAACCAAAGACTTATTAGAATTTATCAAATAAGCAACTAATAATTAATAAAAAAAATTTATAACTTTGGATATAGATAATATTAAGATAATCTTTATAACACATGTTAGATTGTATTAGCTTTGGTTTCTTAGAAAAAAAGCTTACCTTATTCTTAAACTCTAAATAAGGAAGCTTTTTATTTATATTTATACACGACTAAAAAAGCAAAGCTTTAATCATAAAAGCTTAACGCGCCTAAGATAGAGAGCTATAACTATATTAAAAATAAAAAAGATGATGTTTAGCTGAATTTAAAAGATT
>CAZRWC010000080.1:0-3570 GCA_964603705.1 uncultured Acholeplasmataceae bacterium | reverse complement strand
CTAGAGTTAGAGATTTCTATTATCAAGTTGAAAATATTATAAAATAATATGAAGTATAATTTAAAAGAGGAATTAAATAGACGCCTTCATGACACCTTAAAAATTGATGTGTTAATTGAAGAACCAAAAAGAGGAGATTATGATTTAGCAATCCCGCTTTTTCGTTATGCAAAAGAATTAAATAAACCTCTTTTAACAATTTTCGAGTCGTTTAAAACTGTTTTAATTGAAAACGAGTATATTGATGAAATAGATTTTATTAACGGTTTTTTAAATATTAAACTGAATGAAGTTCGCTATTCTAAATTAGTTTTAGAAAACATTTTAAAAGAAGATGTTAATTATGCAACACTTCCTTCTAACGGAAAAACGGTTGTCATTGACTATTCATCACCAAATATTGCTAAAAATTTTTCAATTGGTCATCTTAGATCGACTGTTATCGGTCATTCTTTAAAATTGATTTATGAGAAATCTGGCTACAAAGTAATTGGTATTAACCATTTAGGAGATTGGGGAACAAGTTTTGGTAAAATGATTGTTGCTTATCTTCGTTGGGGTGATAGTGAAAAAATTAAATTTGATCCAATTACTGAACTTCAAAACTTGTATGTTAAATTTCACGAAGAAGCTTTAAATAATCCAACTCTTGAAGAAGAAGCTAGAGATGTATTTCGTAAAATGGAATTAGGTGATGAAAATTATTTAAAGTTATGGCAGGTTTTTCGAAAAGAATCATTAAAAGAGTTTACCAATGTTTATGATATTTTAAAAGTTAGATTTGATTCATATGCAGGCGAAGCTTTTTATAATGATAAAATTGAAGCTGTAGTGAATAAGTTAGCAGATTTAAAACTTCTAGAAATTGATGACGGGGCAACTATTGTTAATTTAGGGGATGACATGCCACCGGCTCTAATTAAACGATCAGATGGTGGAACGCTTTACATTACTAGAGATTTAACTGCTTTACTTTATCGTCACGAAAACTATAATTTTTCTAAAATTTTATATGTGGTTGGTAACGAACAAAAACTTCATTTTGAACAATTAAAAAGAGTTTCCGATCTAATGGGGTATGATTTTGATTTAGTGCATGTTAATTTTGGATTAGTTTTAATTGATGGCAAAAAAATGTCAACCAGAAGTGGAACTAATGCTAATTTATTAACAATTATTAAGGAAGCCATTTTAGAAGCTAAAAATCAAATTTTAGAAAAAAACCCTCAACTTGAAAATATCCAAAAAATTAGTAAGAAAATTGGAGTTGGGGCAATTATTTTTAACGATTTAAAAAACGAAAGAAATTTAGATATTGATTTTGACTTAGAAAATATGCTTAAATTTGAGGGACAAACAGGTCCATATGTTCAATATAGTAGTGTAAGAATTAATTCTATCTTAAAAAAGGAAACGATAGAAGATAATTTAATAGACTATAAAGCCTTTAAGGATGAATTTTATTTTGAATTAATTAAATTAGTTGATAGCTTTGTTGAAATTATCGATAAAGCAAGATTGGACAATTCACCAAGCATAATTGCCAAATATTTATTAGCTTTAAGTCAATCTTTTAATCGCTTTTATGGAAAACATAAAATTGTTGTTGATGATAAAGGTATTTTAAATGCTAATTTAGCTTTAATTAAAGCTGTTAGGCTAGTTTTAAATGAAGGTTTAAGGCTGCTTGGTATAGATTATTTAGATGAGATGTAATTATGATTGAAAATACTCAAAATCCTAAACATAATAAAAAGAAAACCTTTGGTTATATCTTATTAGTATTAATAATTTTAGCCGTTATATTAACTTTGACCTTTCAACTAGGTGATATTAATGAAATTATTCACACTTTTAAACAACTAGATGGATTAAAATTTTTAGGTGCTATTGGTGTAACCTTTATATATTTGATTTTTACTGCCTTAACAGGGTTTTTTATTGTGGTATTTCAAAAAGTTAATATTTCTAAAAAAGCTTCTTTTTATATAAATAGTACTGAATATTTCTTTAATGGTATTACCCCTACTCAAAGTGGTTCACAACCAATTCAAGCTTACTATTATATGAAAGAAGGGGCAAGCGCTGATGATACAACTACCGTTTTAATTGTTAATTTTATTATTTATCAATTTATGGTTATTATTATGTCTACGGTTGCAATTGGTATCTTTTATAAACAGTTATTAACGGTTTTAGATCGTTCTGTTTGGATTTTGTGGAGTGGCTACAGCATTAATATTTTGGTGTTTTTATTTATTCTTTCATTAGTTTATGTTAAGGGAGTTTCAACTTTTATTATTAAATTGCTGGGATTACTCGGCAAAATCAAACCTCTTAATAAAATCATGACAAGACTTATTACTAACACGCCAAAGTTTGTAAGTGATTTTCAAAAATCAATTAAGTTGCTATTAAAAAGAAAAAGGATTACTATCTTTACAACCTTAGTTAGAATTATTGCTTTAACTGGTTATTATGCAATTCCATTTTTTGTGACATGGGCATTTAATATACCGGTGGGAATAAATGATTTAGGTTACTTTTTAGCTGGTACTATTATCTCATCGACGTTAATGGCTTGGTTTCCATTGCCAGGTGCAGCTGGTGGGGTTGAAGGAACTTTTCTTTTAACATTTACAAATTTGGAATTAGCAAATGGCACGATTCTTTCAGGAAATCAAGTAGCTTCAATTATGTTGATGTGGCGGTTTTTGTCTTATTATTTTGCGATGATGTATGGTTTGATTATGTATTTTGTCTATCACTATTCAAGTTATAGAAAAGTTAAATATCACGATATTTATAAAAAAGCCGAACATAATCCCGAAAGGTTGAAAATTGCTTTATTTACAGATGCATATGATCCGGTTGTAAGTGGTGTAGTTGTTTCAGTTGATAATTTAAGAAGAGGTTTAGAAGATTTAGGCCATGATGTTTATATTATTACAACTAAATCTAATAAAGCTAAAATTAAAGATGATCCTAAGATAATTCGTGTTCCTGGTATTGGATTAGTTAAAAAAAGTCTTTCTGGTTTTAGATATGTTCCAATTGTCGGCAGATATGCGCCAAAGATTAGAAAGATGAACTTTGATATTATTCACGTTCACACTGAATTAACGATGGGCAAATTAGCGGTATTGACAAAAAAATGGACCGGTGCACCACTAATTTATACTTCACATACTATTTATGATGATGCCGGCGGTTATGTTAATAAACGTTTTGAAACGATTTTATATCCAATCTTAGGTAAAATTATTCATAATATAATTGGTAAGTTTTCTAAAACGGCTGACGAGATTGTTGTCCCAACTATTAAAGGCCAAGAATATTTAATTAAAAACGGTCATAAGGGATCTTTTAATATCATTCCAACCGGAATTGATTTAAGTCGATTTCATTTAGAACACATTAATCAAGAAATTGTTGATTTAATGAAAAAAGAAATGGAAATTGAAGACGATTTCACTTTTATATATGTCGGTAGAATTGCCAATGAAAAATCAATTAGTTCTTTATTTGAAGGTTTTCATGAGTATTTAAAACACCGACCAGGTAAATTTA
>CAZRWC010000079.1:0-3587 GCA_964603705.1 uncultured Acholeplasmataceae bacterium | reverse complement strand
TAAACTTATAGCTTAGTTCAGTATTAAAGACAAAATCAGCGCCTTCTTGGAATGGATAAATCCATTTAAACTCACCTCTTCTAACCGATGACCACATACTCATGGTTTCAGTTGCAGGGGCATTTCGATATTTAGAGTCTCTAACTAAACGACGTAACAATCTTAAATCGGTAATACTAATTGGATTGTGATCATCGATATGTAGTTGAGTTTGTGGGGCGATATAAATTTTAAATTTATTGTTTCTTGGAATCGACTCGGTTAATATATCGTTTAAAGCATGAATTCCTTCAATAATAATTGGTGTGTTTTCATCGATTTTAACAAGTGGTCCATCTTCGGTCATCGAACGTTTAAAATTAAAGATTGGTAGTCTAACTTCTTTTCCTTCGGTTAAGGCTAACATATCATCGTTAAAACGTTTGATATTTAAAGCTTCAATGTGTTCTAAATCCGGTTGTCCATTTTCATCTAAAGGGGCTTCACTTTTAGCTTTATAATAGTTATCAATTGAAACCATTACCGGTCTAAGTCCTAAACTCATTAATGTAATTCTTAAGCGGGCAGCAAAAGTTGTTTTACCGCTTGAGGAAGGCCCGGCTATACAAATCATTTTAATTTCACTTCGTCTGTCACTAATGTTTTTAGCCAATTTATATAAATCGTTTGAATGCTTTGTTTCACAAAGATTGACAAAATCAATTGCACTTGATCGTTTTAAAGCATAGTGGTTCATTTTAGCAATTGAATTACCACCAGTAATTTTACCCCATCTTGCCGCATCTTTTAGCGCTTCTGAAAAAGTAGGAGCTTGAACAAATGAAGGAATTATACCTTTTTCTTCACTTCTAGGATATTGAATGATAAAGCCAGCCCCATATAAAAACAATTTAAAGTCACTTAAATAACCAGTTGAAGGGACCATTAAACTATACATATAATTGTAATAACCACTACATTCATATAAGTTAACATGTTCTTCTTCGCGGTGTCTTAATAGTTGTGATTTATCAAGCATATTTTGTTTTTCATAAACAACTTGAGCTGATTCAAAAGGTAATAACCTGCGTTCAAAAGCTAAATCAAGTTTGACGATACGCTTAACTTCAGCTTCAACTTTATTTAAAAAGTCTTGATTAATTTCTACCTCACAACATTTAACAATCGCCAGAATAGCGCGTGAAATATTATAATTAAAAGAAACTTTCGCTTCAGGATATAAATTATAAATAGCCATCGCAATTACATATCTTAAAGAGGCTTCATAAATTCTTACGGCATCACCATTATCAAGATATAAAAACTCTACTTCTGAGTCTTTAATTAACTCATAGTTTAATTCTCGTAGACTTTTATTGACTTTTGCAACATAAGGTTTAATTTTTAAAGTGTCAGCTAAACTTTTTAAAGTGGTTTTTTCTTGGACTTCATAAATTTTTTTGTTAATTGTAATTTTTAACATTATAACTCTCCTTTTTAATTGTCATCAAATAAATCAAGGCGATTTAATTTGATTTTTTTATTGTCTTTTGTTTCTATTATTTCAGGAATAGTTTTAATTTCAACTATTTCCTTGTTAACTTTGGTTTTAGTTGGTTTTTTAATCATTATTTCATCGGTAAATGAAGGGGTAATTTCAAAGTAATAGGCTTCGCCATAAATAGTTTCATCATAAAGTTTTTTTCCAAATTTATTAGAACTATATTTTAAATCTGAAACTCTAAATTTAAAGTGATTATTATCGGTTATAACTAATACTTCTGAGTCTTCATTGGCTTGATTTTTAGTAACTCTTTGAACACTTTTAACATAGTGCGGATTTGATTTTAGTCTTTCTAAAATTGATACTCCTCGGCGGGCGCGATTGTATAATGGTAAGAGTGAAATAGAGTCTTTAATCGCGTGTCCTCGTGATGTTAAAAAGTAAAAATCATCTTCTTGGTTAGCATAAATAGAGTAAACTAATTCATCGTCGTTAGCAAGCAACATACCCCTTACTCCAGCAGCTTGTAGACCGTATAACGGTAAGTCGATTGTTAAGAACCTTAAGGCATAACCATTTTTAGTCATTGCTAGGATGTTTTCTTTTTCATCAAAATCAACTGAGACTAATTTATCATCTGGTTTTATTCTCATCGCTCTAATTGATTTTGAGTATCTAGAAACTTCTAAATCTTTTAGGTTGATTTGTTTCATCATGCCACTTTTGGTAGCTAAGAGTAAAGTTTGATTAGTATCAAAATTAGTGATGGCATAGACTTTTACAATCGTTTCATCTTTTTCAATAGAAACGATATTATTGATATAAATACCTAAATCACCCCATTTTTGATCTTCAAGTTTATAAACGGGATAAAATATGTAGTTTCCTAAACTAGTAAAAATTAATAAAGTGTCTAAGGTGTTTACTTCTTTTTCAAACAAGAAAGAGTCATCGGCTTTTAAGCCTGGTGTTTTTGTGGTTGAATAACTACGTAAGTTACTTCTAACCACATATCCTTCTTTTGTTATTCCAATCATAACTTTTTCTTCAGAAATCAGTTCTTTTTCATCAATTCTAATTATATCAATTTCTGCTTCTAATTGAGTTTTACGATCTTCTCTTAAGTCTTTAGCGGTTTTTTTAAGTTCTTGTTCAATAACATTAATTAAAGCTGTTTCATTGGTAAGAATAATTTCTAAGTCTTTAATTTGATTTTTTAAAGAATTGTATTCGTTTTGAAGATCAGTTATATCGGTGTTACTTAAACGATATAGTTGCAGTGTTACGATCGCCTCGGATTGAAGTTCAGAAAAACTAAATTTATTTTGGATTTGTTGTTTGGCATCAGCTTTATTATTAGAGTTTCTAATCGTATGAATTACTTCATCTAATATAGAAACCATCTTTATTAATCCTAAGACGATGTGTTCGCGTTTTTGAGCTTTTTCTAATAAGAAGTTCGAACGGTTGGTAATTACTTCTTTTTGATGTTCAACATAAGCTTTTAGGATTTGTATTAGCCCGACTTGTTCGGGTTTGCGATTGACAATTGCAATCATATTATAATTATAACTAATTTGCAGTTCGGTATTTTTTAATAAATAGGCTAAGACAATATTCGGGTCAGCACCTTTTTTTAAGTCAATTGCGATTCTTAATCCTTCTTGATCGGTTTCATCTCTAACTTCTAAAATATCTTCAAGTGTTTTATTAATTCGAAGTAGATCAATTGTTTTTACTAAGTTTGATTTATTTACTTCATAAGGAATTTCAGTTACGACGATTCTATCTTGGGTTTTAGAAATTTCTTCAACAAAAACTTTTGAACGAATGATAATTTTCCCTGCTCCTGTTTCTAGTGCTTCTTTGATTCCAACAAGCCCTTGAACAATTCCACCAGTTGGAAAATCTGGTCCTTTAACATATTTCATGGCTTCTTTGGTCGTTAGGTTAGGGTTTTTTAAATAAGCAATTGTTGCTTGAATAACTTCTTCTAAATTATGAGGAGGAATTTTTGTTGCATAACCGGCTGAAATCCCCATAGAACCGTTGACTAAGAGATTTGGAAATTTAGCTGGTAAAACAACAGGTTCAAGTTCTTCGT
>CAZRWC010000078.1:1890-3689 GCA_964603705.1 uncultured Acholeplasmataceae bacterium | reverse complement strand
ATAGGGGGCAGATATAAATATGAGTAAAAAAATTAGTTTAATACTACTAACTTTATTAATCGGTTTTATGTTAGTAGCTTGTGAGAAACCACCAACCAATCAAAATGGGAATGGTACAACAAATGAGGAGACACCAAAAGTGACAATTAATTATGATTATTCAATAAAAGGCGATTTAATTGAGATTGCTCTTAGTCAAACTTTATTGTTAGATAAACATTTAAGAGTACTTGGAAATGTCGCTGAAAACAATTCAAGTCTAATTATGGGACGCGCTAATTTATGGACATATGGAGCTTATTTTACGGCCGTAAATCAACTATATAATGTTTCAAAAACTGCGGTCAATTTAAATAGATTAGAAGCAGCTATTACTGAATTAGAATGGTATCGCGCTACTAACAGAAATGATGGCCATCTCGTTTATGCATCTCATAATGGGATGGAAATTCCACCATTTTATGATGATAATGTATGGCTAGTTATTGGCTTTATTAAAGCTTATGAAACAACTAAAAAAGAAGAATATTTAAATAAAGCAAAAGCGATTATGTCATATATTTATGAAGGTTGGCAAGATGATACGATTGGTGGCATTTTGTGGCGTGAATTTGATTTTAACGAACAAACCACTGAAGCACATAAGTTACATTTTGAACGAAACACTTGTATCAATGGACCGGCTGCATGGGCTTCTTTATTACTTTATGAAATTACACAAGATTCCAATTATTTAACTTGGGGAATCAAAATTTATGATTGGACTAAAAATAAGCTCTATGATAAAAGTATGAAAACTTATTCTGATAATATTAGCCAATTTGGCAGTGTTAATCAAAAAAAGTGGACTTATAATACAGGCACGATGTTATCTGCAGCAGCAATTTTATATAAATTAACAAAAACAGAGTTTTATCGTAAAGATGTAGAAAACTTAATGGAGGGGTCAAAGATTTTTATTGAACCTTTTAACACCGTACCAAATGGTGAGTTTTATCGGACAAATGACGATAATCCATGGTTTAGAGTTTATTTACTACAGGGCTTTTTAGATGCTTTTAGATATGTTGATTGTGAATATGGCGCAAGATTAGAAGCTGTTAAAATAGCCATGCTTTATGGTAATGAACATAAGGATTCTAAAGGGTTCTTTAAGGCAGATTGGTCCAATCGTGTGGCCAATGAATATAATAATCAAAAGACCTTAGATGTATGTGGTAATATTGAAAATATTGCAATATTAGCGCAATACGAAGAGATTTTAAAGGAGGTAACGAAGTGAAAAAATATTTTATTTTAACTTTTCTAATACTATTTTCAATTAGTTTATTTGGATGTGAAAAAGACGATAAACCGATTTATAATGCTTATTATGATCACGGCATTAATCAAATTGAACTATTGTATGAAAATTTTTACTATGAAATACCTAATACCTTTACCGCCTTTAGCCCGCAAGACCCCGATCCTAATTCTGATAAAAAAGGTGGGGCGGCCCTATGGGGTTATGGAGCGGTTTTGACTAGTTTAGCTCAAGCAGCTAGAGTTAATCCTAAGGACAAAATGATTCAAGAAAAATCAGCCAAAGCGGTTGAGGGTTTAAATAACTATCGTTTTCCTAGTCTAAAATTATATTACACCTCTAATTTAAATCGTGGTGGAGAACCATATTATGATGATAACGCTTGGGTTGTTTTAGGTTTACATGATTTAGCAATTGCATATAATAACTCTGACTATATGGCTAAATCAAAGGAAGTTTTAGATTATGTTTTAAGTGGTGAATCAATTGATGGAGG
>CAZRWC010000078.1:0-1875 GCA_964603705.1 uncultured Acholeplasmataceae bacterium | reverse complement strand
TGTAGTTGTGGACCGGCAATTGTTGGAGCATTATTACATTATAAAAACAATCCCGATGATGAACTACTTATTAAAGCTGAAAGAATCTATCAATGGACAAAAGAGGTCTTAAGAGATCCAAGCGATTTTGTCTATTGGGATAATGCCGTTTATGATTTTGTCAATAATGTTGAAGTAATTGAAAAAACTAAATGGACTTATAACTCAGGAACTATGATTTGGGCAGGAGCGCTTTTATATGAAGTCACTGGGAAAGAAGAATATCTAAATGATGCGAAACTAACTGCAGGTGGAGCATTAGCACATTTTTACCGCAAAAATCTAACTGGACAATACCATTATCCAAATAGTCCATGGTTTAATTTATATTTAATGCGTGGTTTTTTAGAATTAGCTAGAATTTTAGATGATGGTAGCGTAGATTACATGGTTAACACTTTTAAAACAAGCATGAACAACGCGATTCTTAAGAGTAAAGATGAACGCGGTGTAATCATGCGTTCTTGGGGCTCGGGTTCTTCAACTGCATCTGATAAATATGTTGATGTTTTAGATCTTTCAGCAACAGCAGAAGTGTTATTTTTAATAGCTGATTTTCAATTAAACATAGAAAAGACTGACTAAAATGAAAAGAATATTAATATTATTAACAACTTTATTAATTGCTTTTTCAATGATTGGTTGTAAGAATCGGAATAACTTTAAACCAATTACTGATGAAGAAGCTCAAGAAAAATTAAACAATTTAAAAGATTATGGCGTTGATTTATATCAAAAAGTTGACTATTTACCATTATTAACATCAACAATTTTTAGTGAACAACAATCGAGTTATTCAAGAAACGGTAATAATGTTGATGGTTTTGGTATGCCTGGAAATATATCAGGAGAAGTAAGTGAAAACAATTATGTAAGACCGCTTTTAGAACTTAATCAACCTGGGGTAATTTATCGAATGTGGTTTACTAATTGGAGCAGTATGCCTAGATTAAGAATTTATATCGACGATGAAGAAACGCCAACCTATAACATAACATTAACTCAAATGGCTAGTGGAGAAGTAGAGCCGTTTGTAAAACCTTTGGTTTATAATCAACAAGAAGCTAGTGGCGGATTTGTTTCTATTGTTCCAATCGTTTTTAAAAAATCGATTAAAATAATTGGGACCGGTGATTTTTATTTTAATATTAATTACCAAAAGTATCCTCATGGAACGATTTTGGAAACTGATGATGTTAGTCAAATTGAACTAGTAAGAAAAATTTTTGATGAAGCAGGAAATGATCCTAAAATATATCAAAACGATAAAACGATGATGAGTGCAATCAATCTTGATAAAAATTCATCAGTTACCATTTATGAAACGAATGAAAAACAAACAATAACTAATTTATCACTAAAATTTGATGAATTTGTTACTAGAACATTTGATCGCACTTTAATTGAAGACAAAGGAATTAACATAGGTAGAAACACGACTGTTAAATTTAAATTAAAGGTTAATAATTCAAATGATAACATTTTAAGATTTAAAGGCGTGTTATTAGAAAACAATCAAGAAGCAACCGTTAAAATTGATGATATACAAGTTTCTAAATTAGAGTTTAGAGCTAGAAGAATCAATGGTTTTGAATGGATGGATAGCAATTACTATGAAGATGTTGATATAGTAATTCCAAAAAATTTATTGGTTGGCAAAAAAGAAGTTACCATTACATTACAAACAACTTCTGATTTAACGCTTTATCGCGCTTGGATGCTTTTTAATAATAAAGAAGAAGATCAAGTTATGTTTGGCGATGCCAAGGACAAAGAAAAACATAATTATCAAGAAAATAAAACTTCTGCACCAGTTGTTAGTACTTATGAATATGA
>CAZRWC010000077.1:0-3696 GCA_964603705.1 uncultured Acholeplasmataceae bacterium | reverse complement strand
ATTAAAGTCAAGAAATTAAAATAAGAGAGGAATAAGGTTCTTAACTATTTCACTTATAATATAACATATTATTATTATAATTATTCGTAAAATTAAGTTTATGTAAAACTATGTTAAAAACTAACTATTTTACCACAATATTTACTATCTTATTTTGAATAACGATAACTTTTATAACCGTTTTCCCTTCAATATGGCGTTGAACACCTTCATTTAGAAAAGCCGCTTCTTTTAACGCTTCTTCGCCTAAATTTGGCGATAACATATCTTTGCCTCTAAGTTTGCCGTTTACTTGGTAAACAACTTCAATAACGGTCTTAATTAGTTTATTTTCATCATATTTTGGCCAGCTAGAATATAGTAATTCTTGGCTGTTTTTTAAAATTATTTGATTTATTTCTTCTGTAATGTGCGGACAAATAGGATTTAATAATTTCAAATATCCTAGGGCTTTTTCATAATCAATTTTCCCGATTTTATAAACTTCATTAGTAAAAATCATCATTTGGCTAATCGCGGTATTAAATGATAATTTTTCGTAGTCATCAGTTACTTTTTTAACTGTTTCATTATATACAAGATCAAGTTCAGCCATATTTTCTTTAACAATGTTTAAATTATACATTCTAACAACCCGATCGATAAATCTCTTGGCACCGTCTAATGAATCTGTATTCCAGGCTTTATCGCTATCAAGTGGTCCCATAAACATTTCATATAATCTAAGAGAGTCAGCACCATGAGATAAAAAGACTTGATCTGGATTTACCACGTTGCCTCTTGATTTGCTCATTTTTTCATTATTAGCTCCTAAGACCATTCCTTGATTATAAAGTTTTTTAAATGGTTCTTTCGAAGAAACTAAACCTATATCGTATAAAAATTTATGCCAAAATCTCGCATAAAGAAGATGACCTACTGCATGTTCTTTTCCACCAATATATAAATCAACCGGTAACCATTTACTTAATTCTTCTTTCGCTTCCATCGAATTTAGTGGCGTAATTTTTCCTAGTTTTTTTAAAATATAGGCTATATAATACCAAGAACTTCCCGCCAATTGTGGCATAGTATTAGTTTCGCGGCGATATATCTGACCATTTTTTTCTACAAATAGCCAGTCAGTTGCATTTGCTAGCGGGCTTTCTCCTGTCCCACTTGGAGCTATATTATCTAATTTAGGTAATTTTAACGGTAATTCATTATCATCTAAAAGCTTGATATTGCCATTTTTATCATATAAAACCGGAAATGGTTCACCCCAGTACCTTTGACGCGAAAAAACCCAGTCTCTAAGTTTATAGGTGGTTGTTGCATAGCCAAGGTTATTTAAAACTAAATAATTAATTATAATCTCGCTAGCTTCTTCAATCAATAAGCCATTAATCAAAGGACTATTGATATGAGGGCCGTCTAAAATATAGGCGGTTTCATCTAAATTACATTCAATAATTTTTTTAATATCAAGACCATAATTGACTGCAAACTCAAAATCTCTTTCGTCATGAGCAGGAACAGCCATCACAGCACCGGTTCCATAATGTGGTAAAACATAATCGGCAATCCAAATTGGGATTTTAGTTCCATCTATCGGATTGATCGCAAAACTGCCCGTAAAAACACCAGTTTTTATGCGGTTTGTTTGCCGTTCTATATCTGTTTTAGCCTTGGATTGATTAATATAATCATTAACATTTTCCAGTTCGCTTTGACTAATTTTTAAAACTAATGGATGCTCTGGCGCCAACACGCAATAACTAACACCGTAAACGGTATCAGGTCTAGTTGTAAAAACATCAAATGCCAAATCGCTACCGCTAACCTTAAAAGTCATAGTTGCTCCAACACTTTTACCAATCCAATTTCTTTGAATCTCTTTAATATTTTCTGGCCAATCAAGATCATCTAAATCGTTTAATAGTCGATCAGCATATTTAGTTATTTTTAAAACCCATTGTTTCATTGGTTTTTTAATAACCGCAAATCCTCCGCGTTCGCTAACCATCGCGCCATCAACCATTTCTATCTCATCGTTGGCCAAAACAGTCCCTAATTCTTCACACCAGTTAACTTCAACTTCTTTTATTTCGGCTAAACCATATTCATAAAGTTTTTTAAAAATCCATTGCGTCCATTTAAAATATTCTGGATCTGATGTAGCAAAAGAACGACTCCAGTCAATTCCTTTACCAGAACCAATAATTTGTTTCTTAAAATTTTTAATATTTTTATAAGTGAAATCCCCTGGATCATTTCCGGTTTGAAGTGCGTATTGCTCAGCTGGAAGTCCAAAAGCATCAAATCCCATTGGCGTTAATACATTATAGCCTTGCATTCTTTTATATCTAGATACGATATCGCTAGCTGTATATCCTTCAATATGACCGACATGCAATCCTTCTCCACTTGGATAAGGAAACATATCTAGACAATAAAACTTAGGTTTTAATGAGTCGTTTAAAACTTGAAATGAATTATTTTTTTGCCAGTGTTCTTGCCACTTTTTTTCTATTTTTGCGAAATTGTATTCCATAATCTACCACCTTCTTTTATTATACAATAAAACCCTAAAATATTACTTAAAAAGATTGTTTTAAGTAAATAAAAAACACTTTCCGAAGAAAGTGTAAATTAATTGGATGTAAATATCTATTTAACTAAAGTTTCGACGTATTTGACTAAATCGCCAAACGTTTTAAAGTTTTGGGCAATTTCATCTGATACTTGAATTCCGTATTTATCTTCGATGTTCATGATTAATTCAACTGCATCAATAGAATCAACGCCTAAATCTTCAGTTAATCTAGCATTTTCTGTAATTTTGTCTTCAGGAATGCTTAATTCTTTAACTATCATTTCTTTAATATCATTGTATATCATCTAAATAATCCTCCTTAATAAATTATAAGATATTTATCCCTTTTTGTCTATTTTAACGACAAATACGACGCTTTGATACGGTTTTAAAGTTAAAATATCGTTCTCAATGTGTGAAATTTCATAATTTGAGAGTATTTGTTCTTTAATTAGATAAGGTTTTAAATTAAAATTCGTGTTAAAGGGGCGAAAAGAATTTATCACCAACACTGCTTCTTTGGAGTCGTTATATCTTAAATAAGAATATATATCTTCGTTTTCAAGATCAACTATTTTATATTTACCATAAATAATCAATTCTTTATATTTAAGATCTTTTCTTAAACTAAAGATTTTTTTATAGTAGTGCCAAATTGAATTAGTATCGTTTATTTGCTCCTTGACATTAATTGACTTATAGTTAGGGTTTATACCTATCCAAGGCTCGTTTGTTGTAAACCCAGCATTTAAGGTGTCATCCCACTGAATTGGCGTTCTAGCGTGATCTCTTGAGTTTTTAGCATATTTCAACAATAACTTTTCTTTATCTAAGTCTGGATTGTTTGCAAGTTCTAAATTGTAGGGATTGATAGTTGAAACATCACGAAATTCTTCAATTTTTTTAAATGGATAGTTGGTCATACCAATTTCTTCACCTTGAAAGATAAAAGGCGTTCCCCTCATTAAATAAAGGGCTGTGGCTAGCATTTTGCCAGATTCTTTAAAATAATCAAGACTTCCATATTGGGTCATAAGTCTTGGTTGATCATGATTAAGCCAATAAAGTGGATTCCAACCTCTTGTTGCCATGGCTGCTTGCCATTTAGAAAAAACTTTTTT
>CAZRWC010000076.1:0-3839 GCA_964603705.1 uncultured Acholeplasmataceae bacterium | reverse complement strand
ATACCTCTGCTTAGTGAAAAGAAAGGATTAGTGCTACTTTCTTTAAGCTTCCTTCCTCTTATTAGTGTTAAGGATTGGCTTTTTAAAACACTCTGAAGATCTCTTAAATCATCAGCGGTTTCAACACCCCTAACGGTTTTGTTATCAAAAGTTTTTGCTTTATACTTAAACTGTGCCAATCTTATCACCTAACCTAACAAACCTAAATACCAATTTATAATATATGATCCAAAAAATAGCGAGATTATCATGCCTAGTACCAAATATGGTCCAAAAGGAATTCCTTGCTTTTTTTCTCTTTTCCCAATTTTTAATAAAATAAGTTCGACTACTGCCCCAACAATTGATGAAAACAAAATAGTTAAGATGATATTTCCAACTCCTAAAAACAACCCCGCGGCTGTCATTAGTTTGACATCTCCCCATCCCATAGCTTCTTTTTTAAAAAGCAAGAAACCTAAAAGCCTAATCAAAAACAAGATTCCAAATCCAACAATAAAACCAATTAAATATCCTTCGGTTGCGATTTTTCCTTCGCTAAAGTAAAGATAGATAGTATTACCTATGCCCAACAATAAAATAATACCAACACATAAATTAGGAATAATTTGAAAATCTATATCAATAAAAACAACTATAACACTAACTGTAAGAAAAATAATTGCAAATATTATCTCAACAGATATTCCAAATCTCAAATATGATCCTAAGTATAATAATCCCAATAACCCTTCAACTAAAGGATATCTAAATGAAATCTTTTGTTGGCAATTTCTACATTTTCCTTTTAAAATCAAATAACTAATTATTGGTATGTTATCATACCACTTAATTTCAGTTTCACAATTCAAACATCTAGAGCGTGGCTTAATAATACTCATTTTTCTTGGAGTTCGATAAATAATTACGTTGATAAAACTTCCGATTATTAGCCCTAAAACAAAAAAGCTAATTCCAAATACCCATGGCATATTTATTCACTCCACACATTCCAAACGAGAATTTTTAATTCTTCGTCGAAATTAACTAAAACATTAATCTTTTGTTTAACAAATTCTTGATAAATTTGATATTCATAAGTTTTTGTTTCATCATCATACTTGATTTCATAGTCTGTTTCTTTAATAGTAATTACAAAGTCAGCTTTTTCTAAAATCAAATCGTTTAAATGAACTATTACATTTTGAGCCACAACCTCTGCTTCAATTCTTTCTTTCATAAATTGATATTCTCTTTTTGAACGGTTGAATTTCAAATAAAAAAACGAAAAAGCCAAAATTGTTAACAAGGCAAGAGCAAACATTAAAACTGCTGTAATAAATAAGGCAGAACCACGGTTATTTTTCATCACGGTTCCCTCTTTATCCAATTACCAAAATCAATGTTTTTATCTAATTCAACGCCTTCTCTAATAATTTTTTTAATAATTAAACTTGCTTCATTGTCTTGATAACTATATTCATAATGAATTACATATTTTGATTCATTAAACAACACCCGATTAAAATCGCGATTATAATAAATAATTTGCTCACTATAATCTAAACCTGAAAAATCTACTTCATATAATTCAAAATAATTACTTTCCCAATTTTCTGGATCGGCTAGGTAATACTCATGAATATTGTGTAGCGTATATTTTAAGTTATTCATTTCGTTTCTTCTACCTGCATAGCTAGTAATGGTAGCGTAAAGTCCGGTAATAGTTAAACCTATAACTGACATAATAGCTAACGCCACTAAAACTTCGACTAGGGTAAAGCCTTTTTTCACTTTTCCACCCACATTTTAACAAAGAAACCTAGTTGAAATTCTTCAACATTATTTAAAGTATAAATTAAGACATCATCAATTTCTAATTCTTTTTCTAAAACTTCAAAATCATAATTGTTTTTTAATTCTTCCCTATATTGGTTTCTTTTTTCGGCATCACCATTTAAAACCAAAACTATATTGTTAGTTTCTTTTCTTTCAAAAGCAAACAAATGTTTATTTCTTAATAATTCAATTCCACTAACAATTTCAGTTAGTTCTACTTGACTATAAAAAGAAACAGAGTCAATTAACTTAGATTGGAATAACAAAATAACATGTGTCACAAATTCATCTTGATAAACTACAAATGTATCGGTTTCATCTTCATCTTTATATTCAAAATATGAAGCAATTCCTTGCACCAGATTTGTATGTGAATCGACATAACGATTCATGGCATTAGCAACTTCTTCTAAGCTTTTTAAAAAACTTTTAGAAATTAAATCATAATAAAAAATAATTCCTCTTTCTCTACAACTTACTATTCTAATTACATCTTCATAATTATCAGAGCTAGTTTTAAAAAAGTCATTCAATTCTTTTTTAGCTAGATTTTTAGCTTTTCTAATACCTGATTTCGGTAAAATGGTATTAAACCTTAATAAATTAGGCGTGTCATAAATTATAACAATCCCATCTTTAACACCTTTTTCAATTTCACCTAAACCATTGTTTAGTTTTTCTGCAACAACTTGATAATCGGAAATCAACCCTTCTTCTAGTTGATATTTTTCTAAAGTATATTGGGTTTTACTAATTATTTTAAAATTTTTCTTTTCTTTTTTAATTAGATAGGCGATTAAAGTTGGTTGCGGTTCAGTTTGATAGCGGACTAATATGCGTTTGTTTTTAAAATTCATTCTTACTCCTCCACTCGTGATACGACTGGACCAAAAATCAATTTGGTCCAAATCGTTAATTAACTATAAATTAAATGATAATTGGTTGTAACTTCTGTTTCGTTACCTATTATATCTTCAACTTTCGCTGTAATTACTAATTCATCTAAAGTTGATAAATAATAAGTTACATCTTGACTAAATTCAACAATTAATTTACTTATCTTAGTAACCGGATTAGTTTGATAAGTTAAAGTAATACCTTGTGAATTGAGTCTGTTTTGATTAGCGGTACTTCCATATGGATTGGTTGGATCGGCAAAGGCGTTAATTTTTCCTAAGAAGTTAGTATCAATTCTAATCATTTGTAAATCATCGCCTTTAACCTCAATTTCATATTTGAAGTTATCGGCTAAAGAAACATTGACATTTCCTGCTGGAGTTGTGCTAATAATTTCAGCTGCATTGGTGACATCAAAAGTAAATGTTCTTAACAAATCAACAAATGGATGACCAAATTCATCTTCAATTTTAACTTTTAGATTGACTTCTTTATCTACAAAGTAATTATTAATCGCCTCACCACTTAAGATAATTAGCCATTCTAATGACTCGTTATCAAATGAGGCACTAATACCATTTAGAGTCGTCGATAAAGGAGTATTTGGATTTGGTAATAAATAGATAAAATATTTCTTAGTTTCTACACTAAACTCCATAACTACTCGATTTAAATCATCGTCGCTAGCTTTAACTCTTAAAACAACCCCTTCACCTTCTAATAGGAAATAATTGTTGCTGGCTGTAACGAAATCTAAAGCAGGAACTTGATTCCATCTTGCTACTAAAGTAATGTTTCTAGCTTCCATCTTGTTAAAGACATATTTTTGATTATTGATAAACCAACCAACAAATGAATAACCGTCTTTTGTTGGGGTGGTTGGTGCATTAATTATGGTATTAAAGTCTTCGGTAATGCTATCTACACTAGAACCGCCATTTGAATTAAAGGTAATTGTATATTGATTGATTTCCCATTTAGCATAAACAGAGACATTTTCGCCCGGCATATGGGTCAGGTTAAATTCAGTCGTATATTTATTGTCCATAAACCAGCCAACAAATGTATAACCGCTTCTAGTTGTGGTAGGTAATGGAGCAATTTCCACTTCATATTTATATGAA
>CAZRWC010000075.1:1465-3934 GCA_964603705.1 uncultured Acholeplasmataceae bacterium | reverse complement strand
AATTATTAGATTTATTAATTAAGTTTTAGATTTATAAATCTTTTAGTCTTACTAAAAGTTGCTATATATTTATGATAGACGTTAACTGGTGGCGGATTAAAACTAGAGATTGTTTCGCTATTTTCTAAATAAAGTAGCCACATGAAAAGTGAACTGATACTTGTCAAGTGGACACCGTAAATAAAATAAAACTTAGATAGCCATAATCCTATATACAAATGGGGTATGACTATTTAATAAAAATGAAAACTTCAAATCATTCAAGGTCATTTAGAAAACAAAATTCCAATTAGAACTTGGACTGCTAAACATAATGTGGCCTTAACTTTTTGTGTTTCAGTAGATTAATATGCCAAGGCGCGCTACGTGAATGACTTTTATGCAAACCATGGTAAAATATCATCAATGTAAAGGAGTCCTTATCATATGTTTAAACATGATTTTAATTTTCACAGCCATACCTATCTTTGTGGTCATGCTGGTGGTATACCAATCGATTATATTAAAGAAGCCCTTAAAAACAATTTTTCAGTATTAGGGATTAGCGAACACGCCCCAATGCCGATGTTGCCCAATAACAATTCCAGACTAAAAAACGAAGATTATCCTAAATATTTAAAATTGCTTCAAGAAGCTGCTTTTTTTGGAGAAAAGCATAACATTAAACTTTATAAAGGTTTAGAAATTGAATATATTGGCACATCAGATATTTATTCAAAATATCTTGATGATTTAGATTATCTAATCCTTGGTCAACACTATATCTATGTTAATGGCAAACTTAAAAGCACTTATGAACTTAGCACTTTAGAAGATATTATAATTTATAGTGACACCCTAATTGAAGCTATAAAAACAGGTTACTTTAATTTGGTTGCACATCCTGATTTATGCTTTTTTAACATTGAAAATCCCACAAAAGAGATGTATCAAGCGTTAATTCCATTTATCAAACTAGCCCAACAATTAGATATCCCACTAGAGTTAAATGCTAACGGTTTTAGAAGAAACTTTTATGAAGAAAGTCCTTATTTAAAGTATCCTAGAACCCAATTTTTTAAAATGGTTGCAAAAGAAAACGCTAAAGTTATTATCTCAAGTGATGCCCATAGTCCAGAACAACTAAATGATCGCTTTATAGAAACGGCCTACCAATTTGCTAATGACTTAAATTTAAATTTTATTAACACTTTAAATATGTCTTACTATCATAAGTAATTTTAAATTTATTAAATGATTTAATAAAAAACCAAGAAAGATAATAAACAACTAGAAATAATTGTTATCTCTCTTGGTATTTTTTTTCAAATTCAATCAAGACTTCTAATAAAGGTTGGTCTAAATAAGTGTGAGCGTTTAAAATATTACGTCAATTAAAAAGAGGTTTCTAGTTATCTAGCGACCTCTTTAACTTTAAACTTATTTAATATTTCTTCATTCCACGGTAGTAAATGTTCCATCTTAATCATTTCTTCAACCTTTAGATTATTACTATAAAGATTTAATTTGTGAAGTTCTTCAAATAAATACTCCAAATATTTATATGTATCAAGACCATTTGTTTTGGCACTAAATATAATGCTCATTAAAATAGTAGAAGCTCTAGCTCCTTTTTCGGTATTAGAAAATAAGAAGTTCTTTCTATTTATTACGAATGGTTTAATTCCACGTTCTGCTAAATTGTTATCAATTGGGATATTACCATCTTTTAAATATGTTGTTAGTTCTTTTTTTATGTTAAGTGAATATAAAATTGCTTTACCAGTTATAGAATTAGGGGAATAATTAGTTTTTTCTAGATGGTTAAAATAACCATTTAGTAAATATAAATAGTTTTGGCTATTTCTTTTAAGTTTTATCTCAGTATCGGTTAAGCTATCTTTCTTAAATGTTTTTTCTGCCTCAAAGATTTTATCAATTAAGTCAATAATATATAAAACTTTAGGATCTTTGTTAGCTTTATAAATGTCAGTAAACTTACGTCTCGCATGAACGAAACATTTTTGTAAAGTAACATTTGGGATATGATTATAACCAGGATAATCATCAACTACTAAATATCCCTTATAATCTTTTAAGAATTCTCTTGGCCAAAGTCCCCTTCTATCATATCTATATTCATAAATATAAATAGGATTATCAGTTACTGATGTTGCATACATCCAAACATAAGACTTATCACGCTTATCTTTAGATCCAACATTAATAACTTTAAGAGTAGTTTCATCGGCATGAAGAACTTTTAAATCATTATTAATTAGTAAATGTTTTAAGTATTTATAAAAAGGATTTAAAAGTGCTGCGCCTTTAATTAAATAATTAGATAAGTTAACTCTTGATATTGGAAAACCCGCATTTAAAAATGCCTGCTCTTGTCTAAATAGAGGAGTGCCCATAAAAAACTTTTCATTTGCGATATATGATACAAGCGATGGGGTTGCTATTGAATTGTTAAAAGGGAAATCTCTA
>CAZRWC010000075.1:0-1455 GCA_964603705.1 uncultured Acholeplasmataceae bacterium | reverse complement strand
TTTGATTTAGTAGTTCTAAAAATATTCTTAATTACTTTAATATCTAAATTAACTTCCACCTTGTAAGTTATATCTTCACTAATTAATATATTATCATCACTAGTTTTGTCTTCATGAATAATTGTTTCACTAACCATTGATTCAAAATCAATTGACTCGTGATTCTTACTTTTAGCCTTTTTAACTTTTTTAGTTTCTAAATATTCTGTTTCAGCTTCTAGTGTAGTAGAAGCGTTAGCTTCAACATCATTATAATTAAATAATGTTAATTCTTCCTTATCTATAGATTCGCTTTTAGGTTTAAAAGTTCTTGCATTTTTCATAGCGATTAAAAGCTTTAACTTTTCATATTCAGTTAAGACTTTTTCATATTGGCTTGCAAGTTTTTCAATTTCTTTTTGTTGAGAAGTCACTAAGTTTATTAACTCTTCATGTGACAATTTATTAATATTTCTCACTCAGTAACACCTCCATCTCATATAAATATTATACCATTTTTGGCTTAAAAAGTACATAGGAAAATGAGATAAAGTCAAGAAAAAAAGGCTTTATTAAGCCAATTTTAGTAGTTGTAATATTGTTCGATATGAGCACTTTTTTGGATAACAGAAAGTCCATCAAGTAGCCAAAGTAATTGTCTTTTATCAATTAGTAATGACTCACTTTCTTTAGGCCAAATAAACTTTTGGCCATGAGTTCTTTTGTAATATACCCATATTCCTGTCTTATCAATTTCTAATACTTTAATTTTAGTTTTATCTTTCCCACAAAATATATATAAATTATTTGGTTTTAATTCTAAGTTGGTATTTAAACTAATTAATGAAGTAAGTCCATTTAATATTTTAACTAGAATTAAATCATCACACTTAATAGTAAAACCATTTATAGTAAACTCATTTAATGCTCTACCTTTAACTATTTCAGTAACATTAATTATTGACTGTTTAGGTTCTATAACGTTCTTTCTTTTAATCTGGTGAATATATGATCTGCTAAAACCTAACTCTCTTGAAATCTCACCAGCTTTTTTACCTAAAGATAATTCTTCCATAATAATATCCTTCTTATTGTAACTCATAAATAAAAACCGCCTTTCATATTTGAATCTATATCAAATATTATAAGCGGTTGTTAATTTTATTGGAAGAACGTGTTATTTTAAACGCTCACAAATAAGTAAGTGCTTGTTTCCTTATATCTAATGGAACACCAATTAAATTAACATCTAATAATCTTTTAAATTCAGCTAAATATCTTCTTTTTTATTCTTAATATAGTTATAGTTCTCTATCTTGGGTGCGTTAAGCTTTTATGATTAAAACTTCGCTTTTTTTAGTTGTGTATAAATATAAATAAAAAGCTTCCTTATTTAGAGTTTAGGGATAAGGTAAGCTTTTTTTATAAGAAACCAAAGATAATGCAATCTAACATGTGTTATAAACATTATCTTAA
>CAZRWC010000074.1:0-3985 GCA_964603705.1 uncultured Acholeplasmataceae bacterium | reverse complement strand
ATATGTTAGGAAGTCTAGATGCTAATCAGGGTGATTTATTACTAGGATGGGATACAGATCAATTTCCTACCAATTTATATGATGCAATTTTAATTATGTATGAAGTTATAAGAGCAGGAGGTTTATCTACTGGAGGATTAAACTTTGACGCCAAAGTTAGAAGGGCTTCATTTACGCCTGAAGATTTATTTTTGGCATATATTGCTGGAATGGACACATTTGCAGCAGCTTTAAAAATAGCCGCTAAGCTTTGGGAGGATCAAGTGCTTGAAAAAGTATTAGAAAATCGTTATCAATCTTATCAAACCGGAATTGGTAAAAAAATAGTTGAAAAATCTATTGGTTTCGTAGATTTAGAAAAGTATATTTTAGATAAAAAAGTCATAAATGAAAACGAATCTGGTCGACAAGAACAACTAGAATCAATTATAAATCAATATATTTTAGGGTGATTATATGTATATTGGAATAGATCTTGGAACTTCAAGTGTGAAGGCTTTGCTCTTATCAAGTGAAGGACAAGTAATTAAAACAGTTTCAGAAAAATATGATGTATTAATGCCAAAACCATCTTGGACAGAACAAGACCCACAAGATTGGTACAAACAAACATTAATAGCACTAAAAAAAATAGTAAATGGTTTTGAGAACAAAATAAAGGCCATAAGTTTTTCTGGACAAATGCATGGATTAGTTATTTTAGATAAAAACGATAATGTAATTAGAAACGCCTTATTATGGAATGACCAAAGAACAACATTAGAAGTACAAATGCTTGAAAGTGAAATCGGGTTTGAAAAGATTTTAGAACAAACCGGCAATATTGTTGTAACAGGTTTAACAGCCCCAAAAATACTTTGGGTTTATAACAATGAACCAGAAAACTTTAGAAAAATAGCCAAAATCATGTTGCCAAAAGATTACTTAGCTTATAAATTATCGGGAGTTTTTGCAACCGATATATCTGATGTGTCAGGTACTGCTTATTACGATGTTGCAAATAAACGATATAGCCAAGTCATGTTAAGGGCGCTTCATATTACCGAAGATCAATTACCGGCTGTTTATGAATCTAGTCATCAAATTGGGTTTTTAAATGAAGAACTTAAAAAAGAATTAAAGATACCCCATGATGTCAAAATTATAATTGGGGGTGGGGATCAAGCTGTTGGAGCAATTGGAGTAGGAGTAGTATTAGATGGAGAGACTAGTATTTCTTTAGGTACAAGCGGAGTAGTATTTAAGGCTTCTAATAAATTTAGAGTAGATAATGATTCTTATATGCAATCTTATTTACACGCAAATGGCAAATACCATATGATTGGTGTTACATTAAATACAACCGGAGTTTTAAATTGGTGGAATCAAAAAATTTCAAATGTTTTTGATTACAACGCTTTTTTTAAAAAAGCCTTAGAAGCCAATTACCAAGATAATTTATATTTTCTTCCTTATTTATCGGGAGAAAGATTTCCAGTAAATGATCCAAAAGCTCAAGGCGCTTTTGTGGGATTAAGACAAGAACACACTAAAACAAATCTCGATTTAGCGGTTATTGAAGGTATTTCTTTTAATATCAAACAAATTTTTGAAGCAGTTCAAAAAATTGGCGTTAAAACTACCAGTATAAAAGTTACAGGTGGTGGTGCTAAAAGTGATTATTGGGTTCAATTATTGGCAGATATATTAAATATTAAAATTAGCACAATTTTAGTAGAAGAAGGACCAGCTTTAGGAGCAGCGATACTTGCAATGGTTGGTGATGGTTTATATTTATCGGTAAATGAAGCGTGTCAAAAAATTGTTAAGATAAAAAAAGAGTTTTTTCCTAATCAAAGAAAAGTAGCAAGTTATCAAAAAAAATATCAGGGATATTTGAAAATATATCCAATCGTAAAAAATCTGTTTTAAAAATACAAAGGAGGGAAACAGTGACTTATTATGTATCTAGTAAAGTAAAAGTTAGTGGGGATGGTAGTTTAAAACATCCGTTTAAGTCAATCCAAGAAGCTGCCAATATCGCACTTCCTGGAGATGAAGTTATTGTTCAACCAGGGCTATATCGCGAACACGTAAATCCAATAAATTCTGGTACTAAAGAATCTCCAATAGTTTATCGTTCTGAAAAACTACATGAAGCAATTATAGTTGGTTCAGAAGAAGTAAAAGGGTGGATCAAATATAAAAATAATACTTGGTTAATTGAAATACCAAATAATTATTTTGGGGATTATAACCCATTTAACACAGTTATTTTTGGTGATTGGTTTAGTAGTGAAAGAAATCTGCATACAGGCGAAGTATATTTAAATCAAAAAGAAATGTATGAAGCTGATAATTTAGATCAAGTTCTAGAAGAAGTCGTTTTTAATAATAATCAAGATACGCTTTACAAATGGTATACAACACAAAAAGATGATCAAACATTAATTTATGCTAATTTTCAAAATTATAATCCAAACCAAGAAACAGTTGAAATTAATAAAAGAAGAACTGTATTTCAACCTAATGAAACCAATGTAAATTATATTCATGTAAAGGGCTTTGTAATGCGACAAGCGGCACCAAACTGGGCACCACCAACAGCTTTCCAAGACGGTTTATTAAGCCCGAATTGGAGTAAGGGGTGGCTAATGGAAGATCTTGAAATAAGCAATTCTAAATGTGTGGGTATTACTTTAGGTAAATATTATCAACCAAATAACAATAATAAATGGTCGTTAAACAGGTTAAAACATGGCACACAAACCGAAAGAGAAACGATTTGTCAAGCACAACTTGAAGGTTGGAACAAAGAAAATATTGGATCACATGTTGTAAGAAGATGCCATATTCATCATTGTGGTCAAGCCGGGATAGTCGGTCATTTAGGGTGTGTTTTTTCAATCATTGAAGATAATCATATCCATGATATTTCTTATAAGTATGAGTTAGAAGGAGCGGAAATTGCCGGTATCAAATTACATGCTCCAATAGATACAATTATTAGAAGAAATCATGTTCATAATTGTATAAGAGGTATTTGGCTAGATTGGCAAGCCCAAGGAACTAGGGTTAGCCAAAACTTATTACACGATAATACAGATCCAATGGGATATCCATTATTTAATGGCGAAGACTTTTTTATAGAAGTGAGTCATGGACCAACTTTAATTGATAATAACATCTTTTTATCGCCACAAGCAGCTAGAATATCAGCACAAGGAGTTGCTTTTGTCCACAATCTTATTTATGGCTCACTTACTAGTGTTGGAACGGGAACTGATAATTTTGGATTTGCAGAAGTATTAAATTTAAATCCTGATAGTGCAAAGAAAAATTTGGAAACAGCTCGATATACACCATATCATGTTCCACACGAAACATATATTGCCGGTTTTATGACATTTGTTCATGGCGATGCAAGATTTTATAACAATATTTTTATGCAAAATAAAGAAGCCGATAAATTAACAAAAGAATATACAAAACAAATTGGTGTTGAACAAATGAAAAACCTTAACTTAATTGCGGGATTATTTCCATATGATGGTTATCCAAATAAAGAAGAATTTTTAGCTAAATTTAGTAAATCGGGTGATTTTGGAAGACACGAAAGTCGTGATAAATACTACGAACCACTACCTGTAACCGCACAAGGCAATATTTACTTTAATGGTGCTAGACCATGGGAAAAAGAAACTGACTTCATAGTTGTTGATGAAAAAGTTGAATTGGATTTAATTAAAAAAGATGGAAAACTCGTATTAAAAACAAATTTAGGAAAACACTTAAATAAAGTAAAAACCACTTTAATTGATACGACTATACTAGAAGAAGCTTTTCATCCTGAACAGCTATTTGAAAATCCAGATGGCTCAAAGATATTATTTGATCAAGATTTCTTTGGTGAAAGACGGGGTCTATCTCCAACTACTGGGCCAATCGAAAAAATAGAAGATTTAGAGTTTGCGCGGGATAATTTACCAGCGAAAAATGAACAGGC
>CAZRWC010000073.1:0-4120 GCA_964603705.1 uncultured Acholeplasmataceae bacterium | reverse complement strand
AACATCTATGTTTAATAAAGAAAATATTCTTTTATATTGCTTATATTTAAAATCGGCTGTTTGTAATTTTTCATCAACTGAACCTTCAGTTTCTTGATATTTTTTTTCTATTATATAAACCTTATTGTCCGTTAAAACAAAAATAGCATCATCAGGATAAAGTTTTTTTGACCAGTAGTCTTCCCAGTTTATATTTTCTTGTTCAAAAAAATAATATAAACCATATTGTTGAAATATATGTCCAACAAATTTTTTTTCATAGAAAATATTATAAAAAGCACTTTTACCTCTCATATTTTTATTTTTTTTCAATTCATAACCGTCTAATGAATTTAAAAAAGTAACAAAGTCTGTTTTCGTTTCAAACTCTAACCCAGTTAAGGTGTTAGCTCCACCAACTCCACCTTTTCTCATTTTATCACCTAATCCTTTATTATATTATAGCGTGTTTTTGTAAGTTCTAAATATTCTTTTTCTAAATCAACACCAATATATCTTCTATTTAGACTATAAGCAGCAATACCGGTTGTTCCACTTCCATTAAAAGGATCAAGGATTAAGTCCCCCTCTTTAGTCGAAGATAAGATAATTCTCTCAAGTAAGGCAAGAGGTTTTTGTGTCGGAAACTTACCTGCTTGTTTTTCTCTTTTAGGTGTTAATGAAAACTGCCATACATCCTTCATCTGTTTGCCGCCATTAATTTCTTTCATATCTTGATAGTTAAATAAATGTTTGCCTTTTTTCTTGGGTGTTAATTGTTTTCTAGCCCAAAGAATAGTCTCAGTTGAGTGTGTAAACGCCCTTGTGGAGATGTTTGGTGGCGGATTAGTCTTTTGCCAAGTTACATTGTTTATAATGCTAAATCCCTCTAATTCTAAAGCTACACCAACATAATATATGTTATGCATTGTGCCGCTAATCCAAATAGTCCCATCATCTTTTAAGACTCTTTTGCATTCTTTTATCCAACTACGGTTATATTCAAGTTTATCCTCTGTTTTCATGCCCATATCCCAAGTAGCTTTATTGACTGAAACCATTTTACCTGATTGAACAGAAATACCTCCATTAGATAAAAAATAAGGTGGATCGGCAAAAATCATATCAATTGATTTTTCCGGTATCTTTTTAAGCAAAGAAAAAGAGTCTCCTAATAGTAATTGGAAACTATTCTCTTTAAAGAATAAATTTTTCTTTGGTATATTCAAATCCATTAGACACCTCTTAATAGTTAGTTATAATTACCTCTTCAACTGTACCACGACCGCTACCTTTTGAATTTATATTTCTTCTCGCATGAACGACTTCTATATTAAATTCCCCGTATAATTCATTAATAAAATCGGTATTATGGTTGCTTAACATTACATAAACCCCTTTTTTATCTAGCTGTTTAAATACATTAGATAATCTTATTTGTTCTTCTTTTCCAAAACTATCTTTGGTATATGTAGTAAAATTATTTTGTTCGTCAAAAGTATCATATGGTGGATCGAAATAAACAAAGTCACCTTTTTTAGCTGTTTCTACTGCTTTCTCAAAATCACCACTTAAGATAGTAATATTTGGGTTGCTTAAATATTCATGTAAATCATCAAACAGTTCAGGTTGGTAGGCTTTAACAACTTCTTTCTTTCCTGAAGGAACATTAAAGTACCCTTTTGAGTTAACTCTATATAGACCATTAAAACAAGACTTGTTTAAATAAATTAATCTTGCAGCTTTTATTGGAACAGAAAGTTCACTATAATTTTCATCTCTATCCATTTCTCTAACTTCATAATAGTAATCTTCATTATGATTTTCCTCATGTTTAATCAATTCATTTATCATAACTTGATAATCATTACTATTTTTAAATGATGAAAAAGCTGATACTAGTTCGCTGTTATAGTCTGCAACAACAGCTTTATTAGGAGTTAAATTTAAAAATACAGCACCACCGCCTAAAAATGGTTCATAATATGTCCCATATTCTTTAGGCATTAGTTCCTTTATTTTATCTAGTAGCTGAGTCTTACCACCGGCCCATTTAACAAAGGGCTTAATCTTGTATTGTTTAAAGACAATATTATAGTCAATAGAAAAATCGAACAAATCCGATAATGGCGTTTCCAAAGCTGTACTTAACTTATAAACAGTTTCTAAAGTTGGATTGATTTGTCCATTTTCGATTCTTGAAATTTGGTCTCTCATTACTCCAGTTAATTCAGAGAGCTTTAATTGAGATATTCCTATATTTTCTCTAATCGTTCTAAGTCTATTTCCAAAAGATTCTAATAACATGTTAATCACCCAAAAACATTATATCATAATGTGTATCAAAATACACAGCAAGTAATATTTTAATTTTAAAGTGAAAATTTTTATACTTATTTAGCCAAAATGATAATGCTAGGTTTTTATACGCTTGTTACACTAGTTTAAATGATAAGTAAAAACGGAAGAAAGTTAGTATTCTTTGTATACAAAAAAGGTTCAACACTATGATGTCAAACCTAAATTATATATTTTTAAAATTAACGTACCATTAATAATTAAACAAGTCTATCATCAACTGAGCTAACGAAGGCTTTAATGAAAGATAAAATAACTTTATTTTTTTCTTCATCATTTTCAATGTCATCATAATATTCACCATAAAACAATGCAAATAAAACTATTGGTTTTATAATTCTATTTTTAATTTTTGAAATTGAATCTGACGAAGCTGAATATCCATAAACTTCGCTTCTAAGCTGATCTGAATCTAAACACAATTTGATGTCTAATTTTTTGTTTACTTGATCTCTAGCGACATCACAAATCAATGTGGCTTCATCAACAATAATTATATTTAAGTCTAAAGTTTTAGTTGGATTATTATCAATTCTTTCTGGAGTCTTATTTGTAGTTACCTCAAATACAACTTTTTCAGACTTTAATGAAAAAGAATTGTTTTTAAAGTATATAAATTCTATATCATATACTCCAGGCTTTAAAGCTCCTGCATTTATCGAATATTGAATTCTACCATTCATAAAATTTCTTTGTAGATTTGTATAACTATTCCCATTTATAAATGCATTAATTAGTGCCGATTCATTAATATGTTTCTGTGCTTTAGTTGTAACAATAAATATCACATTTTCGTCCTTATAAAATTCTCTTTTTGTGGATGTGATATCTAAAGAAACAATATGATCTTCAAATATCTCTTCTGGTTGCGGACTGTAATGCCTACCAAGTCTACCTGGAAGCAATACTCCAGTTTTTAGAAATTTACTGTATTCATTTTTTACTTGTTTTGAAACTTCGTCTAATAAACTCTGATCTATTGACGATGATACTGATTTCTCTCCTATAATTCCATTTATTTCAACAAGCTTTTCTGTTGTAGCTAGAGCTTTTATGACTTTGTCTAAGAATCCTCGAGTTAAATCACTATTAACAATTCTTGACCTATCTGTAGTGAAAAATCGATATTTTTCTGTTTCTAAAATATCTAAATCAATAACAACCAAGAGCCTATATCTTAAAAAATTTAGGCCTGCATTATTTAATCTGGTATATCTTTCAGTAGTAATGGTCTGCCCATTAACAGTATAAATAATAGGATCATAGTAAACGTTAAACTGCTCGAATACTTTTCTGCACTCTGAGTCACTTCCCCATTTGTCTTCGTCATTAGGTAACAATACATAATAATCAACATTATATCCGCGATTGTTATGTTCAATGTTAATAGTTCCAGAATAATCTCTTTTCAAGTATCTTCTTGATGTTTTTAATTTTAATTGTGAGCCATAAATAGATCTGTTTTGTAAATGGACATTCCCTTTATAACTTTCTCTGTTTTCTATTACCTTAACGGGAAGTCCTACATTGAATAGCTCTGTATTGAGATAATCACCCAACATTCCTGGTTTCGTAACTTCATTGTCTCTAAATCTTTTTGAAATTTCTGATTCAACCATTCTAACAATTGTTCCCGAATCAGAGTTGTTTATAAAATCGTTTAAGTATTTATCTTCGGATTCAAAGTTGCTAAAGTCTACTTCTGGGATTAAACCATTAATTGTTTATAAAAAATAGTATGAAAATCTAGTTATCCGTATAAACACTGGACTTATCACACTTT
>CAZRWC010000072.1:0-4139 GCA_964603705.1 uncultured Acholeplasmataceae bacterium | reverse complement strand
CCCACATTTCTTCTTTTAAAGCTCTACTAGCCTTATAAGAAGGCAAAACTTTATTTCCATTATTAGTCCATTCACGATACTCATAATCACTACTATCATTTCTTAAATTATTACCATGTTGAGCTAAACTAGTTCCACCAATATATAAATAAGCTATTTTAAATTCTTCAACCCCAATATCTTTTAACATATCAGCTAGATAAACAAAAGAATCAGCGGTAAAACTGTTACCAATCGCTAACAAATTTAATTTATTCATATATCTAACCTCTTTTGATAAATCAGGGGCAGGATATAGCGTTGATTCTGTAACTTCAAAAGGTTTAATCATCATATTTTCTACCGCTTCTTTAATAGCTCCAAATTCTTCTTCAGTCACTTTATTATCAAAAATTTTTAAAGACTCAAGATCAACTTCAAACAAATACTTAATCCAAGCAATCCCCACCGCATACTGACCAAATTGATTTAAATGATAACCGTCTCTAGTTAAATTATCACCGATTAAGGAATTTCTTAAATTTTGAATAACCGTACCAGAAGGAATAATATAATTAATCTCACTCTTTTTAGCAATTAAATTTTCCATTACATAAACAATACTTTCATACATCAAGACTTGATTATTGCTGTAATTAACAAAATCTTGATGACCGCTTGTTTCTTGATAAGCCCAAGTCATATGAAATCCGATTTTAACGTCTTTATTTAAAGCATATTTTTTAATGAAGTTGACTAAATCGTTAAAATGCGGATTGTAAGTGTTTAAGACCCCGCTCTTTCCACTAACCTGTTGGATAGTAACTATATCCCAAGCTTCATCTTGTAAAATTTGTTTCATGGTATAAAAAAGTAGTGTTTCTTTGCCGCTTGAGGTTGTTTTTTGATAACTAAAATCTTTATAATCAGTCAAAGCATTAATTCGGTGCGTTTCTAAACTCGAACCGCCTATATCAATGTGCCCTAAAATTAAATTAGGCTCAATTTCATTGTCGCTAACGATATCGTAAAAATAGGTTAGGGCATCATTACTAAAACTATTTCCTATTACCAATATTTTATCGATTTTAGGGTCTTCAAATTGTTTATTTATCGTTTCACGATTTTCATCATTACTACAAGCTGATAAAAATAGTAAACCTAAACTTAATAATAATATCGCTATTTTTTTCATTTGATCCACTTCCTTTACTTTATATTATCAAATAAAAACTAATAATTCAAAATATTTTTTTTATAAAATCGATTTATTAAAACGTTCTTTATTTATAAATAAAGACCTTATAAAATGTTATTTTCGTAAGTTTTTTTATAACATTTAAGACATAGTAAAAAGCATCATTATCAAAATAATGCCTTTATATCTTATAAACACTAATTAGCTTTTCTTTTTCATTCTTATGGCAAAAAACGTAATACTTGATAAAACTGCACCGCGCTTAAACCAACAAAAAAGCAAGGACTTTTAAAGAGATTAATACTAGAACCTCTTGGTGTCGTGTTGCGGGCGAAATGCTACGGTTTCCGCAAGCCTTTTGTGAAGCAATTACACTCGTTTTGATAGATGTGTTGTGAACCGATTACACTCATTTTCGTAAGCGTGTTGTGAAGCAATTACATCATCTGCATTAACAACATAATGACGATATAACATGATTACTAAGCCCACATAAAGATTATAATAAAATCTTATTAGGTGATATTATTAATATTTATTCATTTTAAAGCAATTTAAAGGGTTATTCGACATTGTACATATTTCAGTTAAAAGGCTATTCAATCTCATAAAATCAATAAAATAATAGCTGTTGTTTTTTCATTTAAGAGGGTATTCGAAATTCATAAAAGCGTATTATCCGCAACTTAATCAAGTTTAAAATGTACTCCCAAAATAGTATAATTTCCATCTGGATGTTTTTTGCCTTGATATCTTATCCCATTGCTACCCATCCATGATGGAACTTTTAAAACATCGAAGCTGCCATCAAAATCTTCTAAGGTAATTATAACTTTAGTGTTTTCATCTTCTTTTTCTTCTGAATCAAAAAAATGTGTTTGATTAGTGTTAGAATCGAGATTCTTGCTTGAAACAACTTTTACTTCTTTCATTGTTGTGTTTGGAGTATAAAAATTAATTATTATTTTAATTTCTTTATCTAGTGGTACATTAAAAGTATAGTATACATTTATTTTTTCCTTTTCTTTATAGTCATCAAAGTCTAGCCATTTATTTTGTTCTTGATTATAATATTGTACTTTACCTTCCAACAATTCACCGTCAACATAAACATCGATTGATTCAATGTAATTTGGTCCACTTGTATCTATACAACCAACCAATGAAAAGATCGCTAATATCAATAAAACTAATAAATATTTTTTCATTGCTTTTCCTTGTATACTCTATTTATAGTTATAGTACTATTGAGTATACTTATCCTTTCTTTAGTATATGCACTATAATTAACCTAAGGCGCCGTGGATTTGGATCATTTTATTAACGCTAGACGTTCAAGTGAGGCACTTACCACGGTTCCTATTTTTACTATTAATTAGTTAGTTAACGCTTAGACGTTTTATCACAAGGATATAGAAATAGGAGTCCCGTGCAAACTACGCGCCACAAACTTAGGAGGTGAGAATCATGTTCCATGTAGGAATAGATATCTCAAAATTTAAACACGACTGCTTTATAGCTACTAATGCAGGCGAAACGATCAGATCATTCGAATTCAAGAATGATCACGATGGATTCCAAACTCTTAAAAAAGAGTTAGAGTCACTAGGTGAACAAAACCAAATAAAAATAGGGTTTGAATCAACTGGACATTACGGAATCAATTTAAAATCATTTGAGTATCGTTTACCTGTCGCTGCTTTTGACATGAGTATCGCCTCCTTCCTTATATTTTATCATAAGTAGGATTCTTGCTATTCATGTCCACTAAACTATACTAAATACCAAGAGTTGAACTACCTTATATCCACAAGTCAACTAGAAAAATTAAATGCTATTGAAAAACTATATAATATTTATCCTGTTAAGCCAATGTGTAGAATACTTAATATTAGCGTTGGCACTTTTTACAATCACCTAAATAGAAGAGTCTTTGAACCACAGCATATAACTAATGATAACAAATTACGTCCACTAGTTTTAGAAGTTTTTGAAAGTAGCAAACAAAGATTTGGATCAACAAAAATTGCTCAAACACTTAGGAAAAATGGTCATAAAATATCAAATGAAAAAGCAAAAAAGTTAATGAATGAACTTAACATTAAACCTATATTTGGTAAAAAAGAAATAACAATCCCACAAAATGTTGAAAGTAAAAACAAATATCTTAAGAACTTAGTTGGTGGGAATTTCAAAAGAGAGGTTCCAAACCAAGTATGGGTTGGTGATGTAACTGAAATTATTATTCAAGGCAATAAGTTTTATATTTGCGTAATTATTGATTTATTCTCTAGAAAAGTAATTGCTACCGAACATCTTATAAAAATAACATCAATCTTATTTCAAACACATTAAAAGATGCTTTTGAGTCTAGAGGTGAACCGATAGGCGTTATATTTCATAGTGATAGAGGTTCTAACTATACTTCCTGTAAATATAGAATGTTATTAAAATCATTAAAGATTCGTTCTTCATATTCAAAAACAGCAAGACCTAGACAAAATGCTGTAGTTGAATCTTTTTTCTCTTTCTTCAAAAAGGAAGAATTATATAGAAATAGTTATGAATCTTTAGAACATTTAAATGATTCAACCCATGAGTATATCTTATTTTATAACGACTTTAGACCACATTATCACTTGAACGGCAAAACGCCAAACGAGTTTGAAAAAGAGTATTTAATAAAAAAAGAATTGACCCCTTTGTTAAGCGAACAATCCGAATTAAAATTAGAAATAAAAAAGACTTTCACTTCTGGTCAAATTAACCAAAAGGGTTCGAAAGTCTTTGTATAGGCATCTTGACGCTTTTAATCTAGTATGACCAGCAATAATGGTATTATCGTTAGTTATCACAATTGGAACCTTAAAACCGAACTCTTTTATAGAATTAGCGACTGCTTCTACAGCTTCATCGTTATTTCTTGAATTATTCTCATATTCTATTAAATCAACTGTTTTTT
>CAZRWC010000071.1:0-4145 GCA_964603705.1 uncultured Acholeplasmataceae bacterium | reverse complement strand
CGAGGAAGATATCGGTTATTACAATCTAATTAGAGTTACTATGGATGAGGCAGATAGTGGTGACTACATACAAGTAATTTCGATGTCTTTGGTTAAAAAACCAATTGAAATAATTAACTTTGAAAAAACAAATAACGGTATTACTTTAGAGTTTGATTATAGGTTTGACATCCAAGATAATTTAAATATTGTTTTTTACGACCAAGATTATAATGAACTAAAAATAAATAGCATCGAAGTATTAAATGATGGCGCAAGTTATCATTTTAAAGTCGATCTTACTGGCGTTGAAACGATTTATATCAATCTTGATGGAAATAGTTTCGTGTTAGTTTCAAAGGAAGTTGGACATATGATGCAAGGTGGAGAAATAAACTTAAAAGATTAATAAATTATAAAAGACAGCCAATAAAATGATTTAACTGTCTATTTTGGTTTTTAGTCTTATACTTAAATATTTTAGCAACAATTAATTTAAATTATTTTAAAATAAATAAGTAAGTTGGAGGTGAAAAAATGAAAAGATTATTGATGTTATTTTTAATAATTGCCCTAATTTTATTGTTAAATGGTTGTTTTATGGGGCCGATTCGATGATCTAATTTATATTTAACAAATTAAATATTTGTTGATAAACAAGAGCGGCTTGATTATATTAATAAGATTAGGCGAAAAAGTTTACTATAAAATTGACATAGATTAATAAACAAGTCAGCACTTAAGTTTATTTATTATGATCCCAAAATAGTAACCAATGAAACTATGTTAATAACTAATAATGATTATAAACTGATGAGTTATCAATCAGGCATTTTACTATCGCCCAACAGCAGCCGACTAAACGATTCCAATTTGAAACACCTAGAAAAGTAAAAGTGATTAATTTATTCATATCGGTGTTCATATAAATTATATTTTAAAAAAGAAAAATGCCAAAAACGGCATTTTTTTATCTAAAAAGTTATTCAACAATTATAACCTCACAAACCTTTTTAACTTCATCATCTGGTTCTTCAAAACTGTTATAATATTTAATAATTGCTTCATCAGGAATCCAACGCTCTTTCGGGCGCATTTTATTTTGAATTAAAGCTTTTTCTAAAGGAGTTTTAAGATAAACCAAATAGGCTTTATCAAACTCAGGATATCTTAAAAAGTCTTCAATCCGGTATTTATTATAGCCATTAATAGCATCTAATATTACGGTAACTTCATCATATTTTTCGGCATATTCATGTGGTTTTTCTTTAAATCTTTGCCAAACCAATTTTTCATTTGATAAATTTTGGTATTCACCAAATAACTCCAAGCGAATTTCATCTGAGGAAACGATAAAAGTATTTGGGTTGTTTTTTTGATAATTTAAAGCCCAAGTAGTTTTACCGGCTCCAGGAATGGCCGTTAAAATAATTAATTTTTTCATTTTTATCCCCTTATTATTAATATTATAGCATATTTGGATAAAAGATTATTTAATTTTAAAAAGCTTATTTTATGTTTGAAATAGCATCTTAGGTTAATATTTGTTATAATTTTAGATATGGAGGATTTATTTATGGCTGAGACGAAACATGAAAAGTTTTTAAGGTTAGCAGAATCTAGAGTAAACAATTTAATTGAACAACTTAGAATTTTAGGAAACTTAAGTAATACTAAAACCTATGAATTTAGTGATGATGAAGTAGAAAAAATCTTTAATCGAATTGAAATTGAACTTAAAAGAACTAAATTGTTATTTACTGAAGCTAAACTAAATAAATTTAAATTGTAATGGAAGACTATCAAGTTGCAGCAATAATAGTTGGAAGTATTATAATTTTAGGACTAATTATCTATTTATTGGTTAACTATTTTCTTTATAGACATTATAAAAATGATGCTTTATTAACAATTAGTTATCGTTATCCGGTTTATAAGAGAAGTGGCAAGATCTATTATGATACTCAAACTGAAAAAATTGAAATAATTTTTATTAAAGTCAATAAATCTAATTATTTACAATTTAATAGTCCAACTATTTATCAAATTGAAGGAAATGGAAAAACTAAGCTTTTTAATTATAATTTTAGCGAAGGATTATTTAAGCTTGTTTTAGTTATTCCTGGTAAACAAAAAGTTAAAAAAGCGATTAATGAAAATGAGGTTGAATTTGTGACTCCTTACACGCTATTTAACAACTTTAGAGTCGTTAGATATGAAGAACTTTCTAAATATTTAGGAGGGGCTTTATGAAGGAGTATTTAATAATTGGTGAACAACCACTATCTGATATGTGTTTTGTTTGTGGGGTAGATAACGATTGTAGTTTAAAAACAAGAATTTTTAATTTAGAAGATGAGAGGGCTTTAGCCATTTTTAGCGGTCAAGATATCCACCAAAGTTATCCTAACCGGATGCATGGCGGCTTGATAACAGCGATTTTAGATGAAGTAGTTGGCAGGGCGATTCAAACCAATCAAGATATTTGGGGCGTAACAATGAAGTTTACGACTAAATATCTAAAACCTATTTTCCTAAACCAAAAGCTTTATGCGGTCGGAAAAATTACTAAAATAACTAGACTAACTTTTGAAGGCGAAGGTTATATATGTGATATTGACGGCAATATTTTAGCTGAAGGCAAAGGGTTATATCGGATATTATCGCAAGCTTTAATTACTGGTAAGGGCGATTTAACAAAAAAAGAGTGGTCTAATCGTTACGATACTTTGCCACAAACAACCGTTAGACTACCAAAATAAAAAAAAGGATGAATAATCATCCTAAAAATCATCAATTAATTTTTTTAATTCTAAGTAAGCATCTTGGCTGCTTACTTTTTTTATTATTTTACCTTTTTTAAAAAGGACTACGAAATCCTTACCACCAGCTAATCCAATATCGGCTTCTTTAGCCTCACCCGGACCATTAACGATACAGCCCATGATAGCAACTTTAATTGGTTTTTTAATAGATTCAATATATTCATCGATTTTTTTAACTAAAGGAAGCATATTATATTCTAATCTACCACAAGTTGGACAACTAATTAATTCTGGAATGTCTTCTTTTAAGTGAAGCGCTTGTAGTAAATACTTAGCGACTTTTATTTCTTCAACCGGATCATCGGTTAAGGAAATTCTAATTGTATTTCCGATTCCTTGGTTTAAAATATGTTCTAAAGCTATGACCGATTTAACGGTTCCTCTTAAAAGATTTCCGGCCTCGGTTAGCCCGACATGTAATGGATAAGGAAATATTTGGCTAGCTAGCTCATAAGCTTTAATAGTAGTAGCGATATCAGTTGATTTTAAAGATATAATAATATCATAAAAACCAAGTGATTCTAAAATTTCTACCTCATCTTTAGCAACTTTAACTAAATTATTTGCTGTAGGAGCTAAATTGTTGGGAAGACTTCCAGAATTAACGCCAATTCTAATAGGAATTTTCCTCTCTTTAGCCTTATCTACAATCAATTTAATATGTTTAGGGTTTTTAATATTACCAGGATTTAATCTTAATTTATCAATTCCTTGATTTAAAGCTTCTAAAGCTAGTTTATAATCAAAATGAATATCCGCTACTAAAGGGACCTTCATATTACTTTTTATTTCTCCTAAAGCTTTAGCGTCATCTAAATCTAAAACAGCGACACGAATTAACTCAGCACCGGCTTTTTCAAGTTTCTTAATTTCTAAAACGGTTTTTAAAACATCGCTAGTTTTAGTAGTTGTCATAGATTGAATGTAGATATGATTACTACCACCGATTATAATATCTTTGATTTTTATTGGTTTGGTTTTTCTTCTATTCATAATATCGCTCCAAAAATATTATACCTTAAAAATATAAAAAAATATAATTCTTGAATTATTATTAAATATTTGTTATTATAATAATGTTATCAAATAGGAGGCTTTCAAATGCGTGAGTTAGTAAAATTAGTTTGTACAGAATGCGGTAGCGAAAATTATTATACTGATAAAAATAAAAAAAATACCCCAAACCGTTTGGAAATGAAAAAATATTGTCCAAAAGAACGTAAAGTAACTGTACATAGAGAAAAGAAATAACAAGAAAAACCAGCTCGGCTGGTTTTTTCTTTATATAAACCATAAAAAAACATAAATCTAAAAAAAATAGCACTTTATACTTGACAGTGC
>CAZRWC010000070.1:0-4338 GCA_964603705.1 uncultured Acholeplasmataceae bacterium | reverse complement strand
TAGACTACAAACACTAGAAAACCTCGAAGCTGAAGGAGGTGTAGATAATGAAAGATTATGATGATTTTGATCAGGTAATTAAAGGCAGTTATAAAGGGCTACTCCCAAGGCTTTTGAAATATTTAATACCGTATAAGAAGCAATTAATTATCGCATTTTTAATTATGTTAACTAGTTTAGTTGCTAGTTTAGCACCAAACTATCTTCAAGGAACAATCTTAAGAATCGCTAGCGGTACTAATACGACCGAATACAAATATACTTTTGTCTTTATTTTTATTGCGGTATTTTTAGTTATGACCTTATTTGTTGGAATGATATCTTATTTTCAAGCGATTATGATGCAAAAAGTTGGGCAAAACATTGTTTTAACTTTAAGAGAGGAAACCTTTGAACATATTCAAGGTTTAAGTGATTCACAATTAAATAAAGTTCCAATCGGTACGCTTGTAACAAGAGTTACCAATAATACCGAAGATTTAAGTGAAATGTATTCATATGTTTTTGTAGATTTAATCTATAATTCTCTTTATCTAGTTGTGGTTTTAATTGTTTTGTTTGTTTTAAGTTGGCAAATTACAATTTATATTTTCTTTGTATTAGTCTTAACCTTAGTTTTAACAATCTTTTTTAAAAACCAATCACGCGAAGCTTATCGTAATACAAAAAGCAAAGTATCAAAATTAAATGCTTTTTTATCTGAAAATTTATCAGGCATGAAAATAACGCAAATTTTTAATCAACAACAAAAAAAGATTGATGAATTTAATTTAAAAAACAAAGAGTTAAACGAAAGTTATTTGAAGGAAATATTAATTTATGGTTTTTATCGACCTTTAATTTATTTGTTATCAGTGATTAGTTACGTAGTTGTCTTTTATATAGGTATTAAGTTAGTCCGAAATCAACAGATGGATGCTTATGCTATTTTTGTTTATTATCAATTTTTAAGAAGTTTCTTTGGCCCAGTTGAATGGTTAGCTGACCAAGTAAATGTCTTGCAAGGATCTTTTGCTAGCTCAGAGAAAATCTTTGATATATTAGATACATTACCTGAAGTAATCGACGGGGAAGATTCAATTGAATTAGAAACTTTTTCCGGTCATATTGAATTTAAAAATGTTTGGTTTTCCTATATACCAAATGAATGGGTCTTAAAAGATGTTTCATTTGAAGTTAAAACAAATGAAACGGTTGCTTTTGTCGGGGCGACAGGAAGCGGTAAGACCACAATTTTAAGTTTGATTGCAAGAAACTATGAAGTGCAAAAAGGTGAAATTTTATTAGATGGAATAAACATTAAAAACATTAAAAGATCATCTTTAAGAAAACATATAGGTCAAATGCTTCAAGACGTTTTCTTATTTAATGAAACTATTAAAAATAATATTACTTTACACGATGATTCTATTAGCGATGAAGAGGTTGTTCAAGCTTGCGAGTATGTTGGAGCAAACGATTTTATTGAAGCTCTACCAGATGCTTATAATCATATAGTTTTAGAAAGAGGAAATAACTTTTCAAGTGGACAAAGACAACTTTTATCGTTTGCTAGGACAATCGTTTATAAACCAAGTTTAATGATTTTAGATGAGGCGACTGCTAATATTGATAGTGAAACTGAAGAATTGATTCAAAAATCTTTACATAAAATGATGAGTGTTAATACAATGTTAGTGGTTGCACATCGTTTATCAACTATTCAACATAGTGATAGAATTATTGTAATGAGCAAAGGAGAAATTATTGAAGTTGGAAGTCATCAAGAATTATTAAAGAGAAAAGGATATTATTATAATTTATACGAATTACAGTATGAAAGTGAACATCAAAATATGAAAACAAAATTAAAAGGGGTAAATGTATGATTTCAAAAGAACAATTACAAACTATTTTAAAATCAGCTACCAGAACTGGAGCTGATTTCGCTGAGATATTTTTAGAAAGTACTGAAAAAAGAGTTATGCAGTCTTTATCAGGGGAAATTTATGGTGTTTCAACTAGCGAAGTAGCGGGTGCTGGAATTAGAATTATTAAAGATTTAGATGAAATGTATGGTTATACAAATATTGTTACATTTGATTCATTAAATGAATTGGCATTAGAGTTATCTAAATCTTTTGCAGGAAAACCTACCAAAGTTTTAGAATTTAATGATGAAAAACCATATAATGTTATTTTAAAAAGACCAATGAAAAAAATACCAAATAGTGAAAAAGCCCAAATAATTAGAAAATATTCGAAAATAATTAAAGATTATGATGAGAGAATTGTTCAAGCGGGTGTTAATTTAGTTGAATGGGAACAAAAAATTTTAGTAGTTAACAATAAAGGTATATATCAAAGCGACTATCGCCCTTATATTAGAATTTCGTTTATGGCTGTAGCCCAAAGCGAAAAAGGCATGCAAGATTCATTTGAAGCGCCTGGCGCACAAAAGGGTTTTGAATTTATTGATGAAATAGATGGAGAAAGCATTGCAAAAGAAGTTGCGGAAAGTGCAATTAGGATTTTAAATGCTGATGAGATAAAACCGGAAAAAATGACGGTTGTTTTAAATAACGGGTTTGGAGGAGTAATCTTTCATGAGGCTTGCGGCCATCCGCTTGAAGCCAGTTCAGTTAGTAAGGGGTTATCACCTTTTACTGGCAAATTAGGTGAAAAAATAGCTAGCGATGTAGTGACTGCTTATGATGATGGTACACTTCAACAAGCTTGGGGACATTTAAATTTTGATGATGAGGGAACACCGACTAAGAAAAACTTGTTAATTGAAAATGGTATTTTAAAAGGATATTTAGTTGATTATCGTAACGGCAAGAGAATGAATATGGAATCAAGTGGTTCATCGCGTCGTCAGTCATATAAGTATTCTCCTACTTCAAGAATGAATACCACTTATATTGCACCAGGAAAATCTAAATTTGAAGATTTAATTAAAAATACCGAATATGGATTATTTGCAAAAAAATTAGGGGGCGGTTCTGTTCAACCAGCAACTGGAGAATTTAATTTTCAAGTGATGGAAGGATATTATATAAGAAATGGAAAAATCGCCGAACCAGTCAAAGGCGCCATGTTAATTGGATATGGTGCTGAAGTTTTAAAAAACATTGATATGGTAGCTGATAACATTCAATTAGGCCAAGGTATGTGCGGTGCTTCATCTGGCAGCATCCCAACTGATGTTGGACAACCAGCAATTAGGGTTTTAAATATGACAGTTGGAGGAGGTGGCCAATAATGTATAAAAGATGGATAGAACTGGGCTTAGAAAAGGGCCTTGAAGCAGTTGAAATATTTGCTACAAAAGAAAAGAACTTAAGTTTAGGTCTATATAAAAGCAAACTTGATGACTATGAGATAAGCGATATGCACACTGTTAAATTAAGAGGTATTTATAATGGAAAATACGCTACAGTGGCAGTTGAAAATTTAGTTGATGATAATATCGATTATTATCTTGATCAGTTAATAGAAAACGCTAAAACAATTACGGTTAGTGAACCAGCTATTATTTTTGAGGGGTCAAAAGAATATGCGAAATTAGATGAAACATTATTTGATTTTTCCCAAGTGCCATTTGAGGATAAATTAAACTATATTAAAGATTTAGAAGCTGGAGTTGACTCTTGTTTGGAAGTTACACAAGTTGAAACGACAGCTTATAGTGAAACGGTTTTTGAAACCAACTTAGTTAACTCGAAAGGTTTAAATTTAAAAAGAAATGGTTCTTACGCTTATGGTTATGCAGTTGGTGTATTTCAAAGAGAAGAAGATATAAAGGTTAATTACGAAATTAATATTGCCCATAAGTTTAGTGACTTAAATGCTGTTGAGCAAGCGAAGAAAACAGTTGATAATGGAGTTGCTAAATTAGGTGGTAAATCTATTCCTTCCGGCAAATATCCAGTAGTTTTTTCAAATGAAAAATTTGCTGATTTATTAGCGGTATATTCTTCTAATTTTATCGGTGAATCGGCCTATAAAAACTTAACCAAACTGAAAGATAAAGTTGGCGAAAAAATCGCAAATGATAAAGTTTCTTTAATTGATGATCCATTAAATGATGCGGCAACTTTTAGATATTCATTTGATGACCAAGGTGTTGCTTGCAAGACTAAAAAAGTAGTTGATAAAGGCATATTTACAGGCTTTTTACATAATTTGAAGACGGCAAAATTATTTAACGTTGAACCAACTGGAAATGCTTTTAAAGGAATTTCACCGATTAATTTTTATCTTGAACCAGGATTAAAAACCTTTGATGAAGTTTTAGCACCAATAAAATATGGAGTATATATTAAGGTGACAGCAGTAGAATTATTAGAGAGGATA
>CAZRWC010000069.1:0-4399 GCA_964603705.1 uncultured Acholeplasmataceae bacterium | reverse complement strand
ATTCAAGAAAATGCTGCAAAAGCGACTAACATCGACGCTTAATTTTAAAAGGAGAGTATAAAATGGAAGATATTAAAAAAATAACCGATTTAGAAGAAATAGACGAACCGGAAGATATTAAAGAAGACGAACATAATCACGGTAATATTACCGAAAGAAATTTATCGACCGAAATGAAAACATCCTTTTTAAGCTATGCGATGAGCGTGATTGTTTCAAGAGCTCTACCTGATGCTAGAGACGGGATGAAACCAGTTCAAAGAAGAATTGTATATGGAATGAATAGTTTAGGAATTACTTCTGATAAGGCACATAAAAAATCAGCCCGAATTGTTGGGGAAGTAATGGGTAAATATCACCCACACGGTGACTCAAGTATTTATGATGCTATGGTAAGAATGGCTCAACCATTTAGTTATCGCGAACCACTAGTCGATGGTCATGGTAACTTTGGTTCAATCGATGGCGATGGGGCCGCAGCAATGCGATATACCGAAGCTAAAATGAGCAAAATCGCCATGGAAATGGTCAAAGATATCGATAAAAACACCGTCGACTTCAAAGAAAACTACGACAGTACGGAAACCGAGCCTGTTGTCTTACCAGCGCGCTTTCCTAACCTATTAGTTAACGGTTCAACCGGTATTGCGGTTGGTATGGCGACCAATATTCCACCCCACAACCTAGGTGAAGTAATCGATGGTGTTATAGCCTATATGGAAAACAAAGAAATATCTGTTTCTGAATTAATGGAGTATATCCCAGGACCTGATTTTCCAACTGGAGGGCAAATACTAGGATTAACCGGCTTAAGAGATGCCTATGAAACTGGCAATGGGAAAATCATTACCAGAGCCAAAACCGAAATAGTTAACTATAAAAATAAATCGACAATTATTGTAACTGAAATACCATATGCAGTTAATAAAACAACCTTAATTGAAAGAATAGCTGAAGTCGCTAAAGATACCAAAGATCGCCCAAGAATTATTGATGGTATTACTGATTTAAGAGACGAATCCAATTTAAAAGGGATGAGAATTGTTATCGAGTTAAGGAAAGATGTCAATCCTTTAGTAGCTTTAAACAACCTTTATAAATATACGCAACTTCAATCTTCTTTTGGAATTAATATGATAGCTTTAATTGATAATGAACCTAAAAAATTATCATTAAAAGATGCATTAGCGACTTATCTTGATCACCAAGTTGAAGTTACCCAACGAAGAACGCTTTTTGAATTAGAAAAAGCTGAAGCTAGACAACATATTTTAGAAGGTTTAATGGTTGCTTTAAACGATATCGATCGAGCAATTGAATTAATCAAACAATCTAAAACAACCGATGATGCGAAGGAGGCTTTAAAAACTGAATATAATTTATCGGATAACCAAATTAAAGCTATTTTAGAAATGCGCCTACAAAGATTAACAGGCCTTGAAATTGAAAAAATTAAAGACGAACACCAAGACTTAGCAATTAAAATTGTTGATTATAAGTTAATCATAGAAAGCGAAACTCGTAAATTTGAAATAATTAAAGAAGAATTATTAGCAATTAAAGCAAGATATGCTAACCCGCGTCTATCTGAAATTAATTTATCAGATGATTTAGATATTGAAAACGAAGATTTAATTCCGGTTGAAGATATTGTCGTAACAGTTACTAAAAATGGCTATATCAAGCGAATGAAAGTTGATCAATATAAAACTCAAAATCGCGGTGGCATTGGTGTAACAGGTATTAAAATGCATGAAGACGACTATGTCGAACACATGGCATTAACTTCTACCCATGACTATCACTTGTTTTTCACCAACAAAGGCCGGGTCTATAAAATGAAAGGTTATAAAATACCAGAAAGATCAAAAACATCTAAAGGTATTCCAATCGTTAACCTAATTAATTTTGACAAAGATGAAACACTTACTTCTTTTACTTCTATTCCTGATTTTGATGATGAAAATAAATTCTTATTTTTTGTCACTAAAGATGGAACCGTAAAAAGAACACCGGTTTCCGAATATAAAAATATTAGAGTAAATGGTATTATAGCTTTAAATTTAAGAGATGATGATGAACTTATTTCAGTTAAAGTAACTGATGGAACCAAACAAATTTTATTAGCTGCAAATAACGGTAAAGCAATTTTATTTAAAGAAACCGATGTAAGATCAATGGGAAGAACAGCAACTGGCGTTAGAGGAATGAATGTACCTGAAAAAGACTTTCTAATTGGTGCTAATATTATGGATAATAGCGACCAAGAGGTCTTGGTAGTAACCGAAAAAGGCTATGGTAAGCGAACCGCTCTTGCGGAATACCGTATTCAAAATCGTGGCGGTAAGGGCGTTAAGACCTTAAACGTCACTGCAAAGAACGGTCAATTGGTAGCCCTAAGAGCAGTTAATGCCGATGAAGATTTAATTGTCAGTACCGACATGGGGATTGCTATTAGAGTAGCGATTCAAGACATCTCTAAGATTGGTAGAAACACGCAAGGAGTTAGAATTATTAAATTAAGAGCCGATCAAAGCGTAGCTACTACTGCGATAGTACCACATGAAGATGAAGAGCCTGCTGAAGCAGTCGAAAAAGAAACCGGAACCCAAGAAGCACTAGAATTAAATAATCAACTCAATGAAAAACAACCAGAAGAAATTACGCTTTCTCCACTAGAAGACGAGAAAGAAGACAATAAAACGATTACCAAAGATTCTATTTTTGAAGAAGAGTAATTTAACCCGAAAGGAAGTATAACATATGTTAGATTTAAAATGGTTAGCCGAAAACAATGAAGAAGCAATTAAAAGATTATCTACTAGAAAGGGAGACTTTAATTATTTAAAAGAAGTTCCTAAACTAACTTTAAAAAGAAGCGAATTAATTCAAACATCAGATAACTTAAAAAACAAACGCAACACAGCTTCCAAAGAAATAGGAATCTATAAAAGGGAAGGTAAAGATCCAAAATCAATCTTAGATCAAATTGAAAATATCGGTCAAGAAATTAAAGATTTTGACAAGCAAATTCAAGATATTGAAGAAAAACTACAAAATATCGTTTTAAATACGCCGAATTTACCACATAAAAGTATTCCAATTGGTGAAGACGAAAACGCCAATAAAATTATTAGAGTTGTTGGCGAACCAACAAAGTTTAGCTTTAAACCAAAAGATCATGTCGAATTATCACAAAACTTAAAACTTTTAAACTTTGATGCCGCCGCAAGAACTACTTCTGCAAGATTTGTTTATGATGTTGGGCTTGGCGCTAGGCTTGAAAGGTCTTTAATTCAATTTATGATGGATTTACATGCTTTTGAGCATGATTATATTGAGTGTATCCCTCCATATATCATTAACGAAGAAAGCATGTATGCAACCGGACAATTACCAAAATTTAAGGAAGACGCCTTTAAAATTGAAGGACTACCTTGGTATTTAAACCCAACCGCTGAAGTTCCGATGATAAATATGTATAGAAATGATATTATTGATGGTGATCTATTACCAATTAAATATTGTGCCTATACAACCGCTTTTCGTTCAGAAGCCGGTTCTGCTGGTAGAGATACTAGAGGAATATTACGTCAACATCAATTTCATAAGGTTGAATTGATTAAAATAACTAAACCAGAAGAATCTTATCAAGAATTAGAAAAAATGGTTAAAGATTCTGAAAAAGTATTACAACTTCTACAAATACCTTACCGCGTTGTTCAGCTTTCAACCGGAGACCTTGGTTTTTCAATGGCAATGACTTATGACATTGAAGTTTGGTTACCTGGTCAAGATAAATATCGCGAAATAGGTTCAATTAGTAATGCCGAAGACTATCAAGCTCGTCGCGGAAACATCCGTTTTAAACGCAGTAAAGAAAGTAAAACCGAATATGTTCATACCTTAAATGGTTCAGGCTTAGCGGTTGGAAGAACAATGATTGCAATTTTAGAAAACTATCAAAACGAAGACGGAACCATTACAATTCCTGAAGTGTTAGTTCCTTATATGAGAATCAATACCATAAAATAATAGGGAGGTGTTCTAATGATTATTTATTATGTCGAGGACGAAAAAAATTTGGCAGATTTAATTTATAAATACTTAGTTGCTGCCGGATATGAAGCCAAATTGTTTTATGATGGAGAATCTGCGCTTCCTCACGTTGGTGATGAAGTAGATTTATGGATTTTAGATATTATGTTACCGGGAGAAATTGACGGTTTTGAACTAATTAAAGAAATCAAAAAGAAAAAACCAAATACTGCTGTTATCTTTACTTCTGCTAGAGATAGAGCGATTGATAAAGTGAGAGGCCTAGAACTTGGAAGTGACGACTATTTAGCAAAGCCTTATTCGCAAAGAGAATTGATGTTAAGAATTAAAGCTGTTTTAA
>CAZRWC010000068.1:4218-4772 GCA_964603705.1 uncultured Acholeplasmataceae bacterium | reverse complement strand
CTTCATATGCCTTATCTATATTTGCATCCCGTCTATCTTTATGAAGATTAAGTGCCGCTTTCATACCTAAAATTCTAGTTAATGCCTCATCTAATCTTTGTTCGCTTAAAATACCATTTTTATAGCCTTTTAACATGAAATTATAGTCTTCAGCCACATTTCTAGTAAATAAAAACATATCATTTCCATTTTCAATTGTTAAAGGTACGCTAATTTCTCTAGACATGGGAATTGAAAAACCCGCCATAGTTGAAGCATCAGTGACAATTAAACCATTAAACCCTAATTTATTTCTTAATAAACCTTGTAGCAATTCTTTTGATAAACTTGCCGGAAGTAGTTCTTCGTCTTTTAAACTAGGATTTAAATGTTTTTGATAATCCGGCAGCAAAATATGTCCGATCATAACCGACATTGCGCCTGCGTCAATTGATGCTTGATAAATTTTACCATAAGTTTCATCCCAAGATTTCACATCTAAATCATTAATTGAAGTTACCAAATGTTGATCACGATCATCTCGTCCATCGCCTGGAAAATGTTTGATTGAAGCG
>CAZRWC010000068.1:3819-4208 GCA_964603705.1 uncultured Acholeplasmataceae bacterium | reverse complement strand
CCAATTCTTGAACCGCTTTAACATAAGCAACCCCCATTTTTTCAACTCGCTTAGGATCGCTACCAAAAGTTCTAGTGTTAGTAATTGGGTTACGATAATTATAATCGATATCGATAATTGGGGCAAAACTCCAATTTGCCCCAACATGAATTGCCTCACTTGCACAAATATATCCTAAATTATGAGCCATCCTCTCAGCTTCTTTACCTGTAGCAGCTGCTTGAAGAGGTGAGGCAAAATATGTACCTTCGTTAATAATGCCATTTGCCCCTTTTTCTAAGTTGGCAGCTATTAATAATGGAACTATAATTTTTTCATCTAATTCTTTTTTTAAGCTTACAGCATCCTTAATCGACATTGGCCTAAACATAATACCGCCCGGTATAAAA
>CAZRWC010000068.1:0-3809 GCA_964603705.1 uncultured Acholeplasmataceae bacterium | reverse complement strand
GTTCTAATACCTCATCAGTTGAAGCTGCTGTTTCACTTTTTGAGCCCATTACACAAAACAATTGTCCAATTTTTTCCTCAAGTGTTAAACTATTTTTGGTTTCTTCAACCCATTTAATATCCTCATCGTTTAAATAAAACGGTTTAACCTTTAAGTTAATCTTTTTCATTATATCACTTAATCCTTTTCAATCTTATCATCAGGTTTTAATTCAGTTTCTTCGTCTTCAATCAATTTATTTTCTATTGATTTTGTTTGGTCGACTTCTATTGTTTCATCAGGTAACGATTCTATTTCCTCATCATCATTTTCTTTGTTGTTTTGTTTGTTTCTTGATTTTGAAAACTTAGATTTTCTAACTGATTCACTTATCTTCATTCGATCAATTAATTTAGCTGTTAAAACATCTAAGCCAATTGCAAAAATAATAATTAAACCTTTAGCAATATATTGGTAAAAAGAACTTACACTCATCAAGTTTAATAAATTAGTAATTACACCAATAATAAATGCTCCAAAAATTGTACCTAATACGTTTGCAGTTCCACCACCCATTGATGTACCGCCAACTACTACTGCTGATATAGCATCCATTTCTAAGCCACTTCCGGCTGCCGGGGTTGCAACTCCTGAACGTCCTGTTAAAACAAAAGCAGCAAGTGAAACCGTTACCCCTAATATCACATAAGCAGAGATTTTTATTTTTTTAGTATTAATTCCTGTTAGTGTAGCAGCTTTTGCATTTCCTCCGGTTGCGATAATATGTCGGCCGTATTTGGTTCTTTTGATTACGACAAATAAAATTATAAACACTAACAAAACTATTACAAATGAAAACGGTAAAAACGAAAACAATGAACCTTGGCCAATAAATTTAGCAGCTGCTGGAATATTAAAAATATTTAATCCCCCACTTATTAAATAAGAAGCCCCTAAATAAATTTGACCCATTGCTAATGTAGTTATAAATGGTGGTAATCCCAACGCCTGGGAAAGCGATCCATTTAATAATCCGAAAACCGCACCGGCTACCATTACTATTAAAATAGCCGGAACTAACGGCATTGACTGAAGCAAGGTTGCATAAATAACGCCTAACAAACTTAGCATATTACCAGCTGATAAATCCACACTGCCGGTTGCTAATACAATTGTATTTCCTAATCCTATTAATAAAATAACTGCAACTGATCTTAACAATGAGTTAACGTTAAACTTGGTGAAGAATAAATTTCCTCTTAATATACTTACTAAAATTAATAAAAACAAAAATATAAAAACAGCTTTATTATCTAAAATTAGTTTAAAAACTTGTTCTTTTGTAATTGATTTGAACTTATCAGTTATCTTATTAAAAAAATTCTTTATTACGTTCATAAATGTCTCCTTACTCCACTACACCAAAGGCGTAGGACATCAATTTATCTTGATTAAAATCTTCTCTTTTAATGTAAGCCATTTGCTTACCTTCTCTTAAAACAACAATATTATCACTTAGACCCATTAATTCTGCTAGTTCAGAAGAAATTAAAATAACCGCTTTTCCTTCTTTTACTAGATTACCAATTAATTTATATATCTCGGCCTTTGATCCAACATCAATTCCTCTAGTTGGTTCGTCTAAAATAAATATTTCTGGTTCAGTTAATAACCATTTACCAATAATTACTTTTTGTTGGTTTCCGCCACTAAGTGAGCTAAGTGGGTTTTGCTCACTAGAAATTTTAATCTGCATTGCATCAACCATTCTTCTTGTATCTCTTGTTTCTTGTCTTTGGTTTACAAAACCTAATTTTGTTATTTCATTTAAATATGCTAATGACATATTAAGTTTAATTGGCAATGAATGAATTCCACCGGTTTTAAAACGATCTTCCGTCACAAAAGCAAATTTGTGTTTAATTGCTTCCTTAGCTGACTTGTTTGTTATTTCTTGACCCCTCAAATACATGGTACCGCGATCAAGTTTTGTTAATCCAAAAATACTTTCCATTAATTCGGTTCGTTTGGCACCGACAAGTCCCATAAAACCCAATATTTCTCCAGCTTTTACCGAAAAATTAATATCATTAAAAACACCGTCTATTCCAAGTTTTTGACATTTTAAAATTTCTTCTCCATGTTCAACTTCTTCTTTAGGAAATAAATTGGTAAGTTCTCTACCCACCATTAAAGAAACTAATTGATTTTTAGTTGTATCTTCAATGTTTTTACTAGTAACATACTTACCGTCTCTAAAGACAGTAATACGGTCACAAACAATAAAAAGTTCTTCTAATTTATGAGTAATATAAATTACAGCAGTTCCTTGTTCAGTTAAATATTTAATGATATCAAATAATTTGTTAATTTCGTTATCAGTTAATGATGAAGTTGGTTCGTCTAAAATTATGACATCCGGATTATAAGAAGCCGCTCTTAAAATCTCCACCAATTGAGTATTTGCAATAGTTAAAGAACCAACGTTTTTATCAATATCTAAACTAATTTTAAATTTTTCTAATAATTCATAAGTTTTTTTTCTTTTTTCCTTAAAACTTACAATTCCAAGTTTTGTAAACATCTCTTCTCTACCTAACCAAATATTATCGATTACCGACATGCTAGGAACTAAAGAAATCTCTTGATGTACCATCGAAATACCAGTTTTTAACGCGTTATTAGGATTACTTGGGTTGTAGGGTTCTCCTTTAAAAATCATCGTGCCGTTATCAGGCTTTAATGAGCCAATTAAGACATTCATCAAGGTAGATTTACCCGCTCCATTTTCACCAATTAAACCTAACACCTCACCGCGATGTAATTTTAACTCAACTCCATCAAGTGCAACAACTCCTGGAAAAACTTTTCTGATATTATTTAGTTCTAAAACTAATTCTTTGCTCATATAATCCTCCATAAGTTTGCTTTGAATCTCCGATAAAATAGTTATCGGAGATATCCAAAGCTACTATATATTATTCTAATCCTTCTTTTGTTAATCCATACATTGCAAGTGGTTCAACAATTTTTGGTACTGTTTCGCCAGCTACAATTTTTTTCATTGTTTCAAACGCAACTCTAACTTCTTTTACAATATCACGTGCTACTGTCATATCAAGTTCATTTAGTGCTAAAGATGCTCTAGCGTCATCTGAACCATCTACTCCCATCACTAAATAATCATCTAAATTTTTATTAGCTGTTTTAAGTGATTCGATAATTCCTAACGCGATTTGGTCACTCATACCTATAATAACATTCATGGTCGGATGTGCGGATAGCCAAGCATCAACGATTGTTTGTGCTTCTGTTCCACTCCAGTTAGCGTTTTGTTCAGCTAAAACAACTGCATTTAAGGTTGTTGATGATTGTCCAACATATTGATCAGGTAATGCCGTAGCTCCTGCCTTTTTAGGAACACCAATAATGTCATAAATACCATCTCTTCTTGCAATAACTGCTTCATTATACATACCTACCACATAACCAATATTAGCTACTCTAGTAGAATCTGCTTCAAGCCAAGCTTTTAGATAATCACCAATAGTTGTTCCAGCAATATATTGTCCATCACGAACTAAAGTTGTATGTTTAGTGTCAGCGGCTGGCTCAAAGTCAATTGCAATAACTGGAATTCCTGCGTTAGCTGCAGCATTAATTCCTTCATCAGCTCCCGTGTTTAAGTGGGCAAAAATAGCAATAGGTTTTTGTAATACTAACCCTTCAATATCACTAATTTGTTTGCTTGCGTTACGGTCAGCATTTGTAGAAATGACCGTATAACCTTCTGCTTCTGCTTGTTTTTTAAATTCAGCAAGCCATTGAAT
>CAZRWC010000067.1:0-4847 GCA_964603705.1 uncultured Acholeplasmataceae bacterium | reverse complement strand
TAAACTAAATTCTTAATTCATTTACAATATCTATCTGAATGAGTTTTTTCATATTACTAAAAAATCGAAATTGAACTTATTTATAATTTTATAATTATATATTTGTGTTGTAAATTGAACCTATTTATATTTTTATAATTATGCGAGTTTACCGCAAATAAGACTTATTTATATTTATATAATTATGATCGCTTAATGCAAATTGAAGCTATTTATAATAATACAAATAAAAACAAATTGACAAATTTATATTATTTGTAACTTTATAATTAGCACAGTTGAAACAAATTGTTTTTATTTAGACTTTTATAATTAAAGCGAAACATTGCAAATAAACCTTATTTATATTTATATAAACAAATATCTTGACAACAAATTAGACTTATTTATATTATTATAATTAAGTTCTTTTTGTGTAAATTTATTTAATTTATAATATTATAATTAAGTTTTAAAATCTTAGTTTCAGTCTTTTTATATTATTCTAATTAAACTTGATTTATTTATAATTTTTTCGAAAAAATACTTTTTAAATTTAAATACACAAGTTTACTAAAATTAACTTCTGTAGAATTGCTTTGAATTCATTATTAAGGATTCAAAAGACCAAAATAAAGCCTTATATCTTTTCAAGTCATTAGAGCGCGTTTGATAAAATCATATATATGGTTAAAAAAGTAGAAGAAGTAGGAATAAGTAAAATTTAATCAGCTTAATTAATCATCAAATTTTACGATAAATAACATTAAAACAGGTCATACAGTATTAAGACAATCGAGTAAGACAATCATATACAAACTATACAATCAATTGCTTAAAAAACGGCAGTAGTTACCATATTTATAGTCATTTGCGTTTAATGAGTGTGTTTGTTCTAGGCTATTAACCTTTATTTCTCCTTTAATCGATGTCAAAACAGTTACTGCAAGTTGAATAAATCACATTTAGGTGTTTTTTATATTTCGTATTGGTTCCTATAATATATATTATGTCAACTTGTTATTATGGCTTTACTGTGCTAACAACGCAAACAGTGTGTGTAGTGTGGATAACTTTTTGCGCAAACTTTGCCCTACCGCTACCTAAAAGGGGTGTATTCTAAGGAAAATGTCAATTTCGAGGTCAAGATAATTTGAATCAATCTAGATCAATCAAAATCAGAAATCAATTTGTGATAGTTCCTCTTTAATATTTATTAATAACCCTTTATTTATTAATTTATTTTCTATCCCAATCTCACCTTATTAAAAAGTGATTTATTTTTTCAACTTATCTTTGGTGCCGTTTATTTTATTTATCTTGATTTGGTTTGTTTTTTTCTATATCTGTAAGTTTACTTTTACTAAACTTACGTTTTTTTATATTAATATTATTAGGCGCGTTTTAAGCAATCGAAATCAGTGACAATTAATAATATACCGTTTGGATTTGTTCTACAGACATAAAAAAAAGCGACTTTCGTCGCTAATCTTTAATCTTATTTCGATTGTTTATTTCCCATCTTCCTCGGTTGTTTCATCAGGAACAAGAATCTCAACGTCATCAGTTTTCTCAATTTCATCAACTGCTTTTTCTATAATAATCTCTTCATTAGGAGTATCATTTTTCTCAGCTACTGTTTCTGCCCGAAGTTTTTGAAGTTGTAACTGTGCTTCTAATTCCTCTTTTTTGACTCGTCTTTTTTCTGCTTCTTGTTGTCTTCTAATTTCTTCAGTCAATTTTCTCTTCTCTTGTTTGACTAGTTTTTTCATTTGGTAATCAGATAATTTTTTATTTAATGATCTTGTAATTACATGATTCAACATGACAAACGGACTGGCAAGTTGGCCAAAGAAAATTCTTGCTCTATCATTAGCTGTTAAATTTCCGTTTTCAATTCTTTCTTTTCTTTCTTTAATAACTTCAACTTTCTTCTCTGCTTTTAAAATATTTTTTAAATGTTTCCTTGAAAGTCTAGCTTTGCTAAGTTTTATGTTACCAACAGAATCTTCAAAATAAATTCTAACTTTTTTTAGTTTATAATCAAAAAGATTCAATAGCATTCTCATTTGATCTATTGAAATAATTTTCTTATATGAGTCCCGAGCGACAATATTTATAGAATCAACTTCAATTTGAATTTTTCTTTTTTCATAATATAAACCTAATTCAGAAATTTCATTATCAATGTAGCTTTGATTAATAATACTGAATTCTACTAAAACTTCACTATTATCTAAAATTAAATTTTCTTTAACTTTCAATGTTCGGTTTCCTATGGCCCGACTAATTTGAAAAACCTTTGCAATTATTATAAAAATTACAATTAGAATAACTGCTAATGCCAAAAATATGATATAAAATTCTGGTCCTAACTCTTTTAAAAATTCGCTCATTTATTTTCCTCCTTAACGCGCGGATGCGCTTTTATATATATATCACGAGCATGTGTTTTGCTAATGTGCGTATAAATTTGTGTAGTTGAAATATCTTCATGTCCTAATAATGTTTGAAGACTTCTTAAATCAATACCATTTTCTAATAAATGCGTGGCAAATGAATGTCTTAATGTATGTGGTGAAACGTTAATATCAATATCGGCTTCTTTTGCTAAACCTTGCAAAATTTTATAAAAACCTTGACGCGATAATTTTCCCCCTAAATTATTAACAAACAAATATGAATTATTATTTTTCAACAATTCTTGTCGCCCTTCGGTCATATAACGTCTAAGCGCTAATATTGCCATATCAGAAATTGGCACAAGCCGATCTTTTGACCCCTTACCGTGAACTATCACATATCTTTCTCTAATGTGAATATCGCTATTTTTAATATCTAGAAGTTCTGAAACTCTTAAACCTGAGCCATAAATTAATTCCAATAAAGCTTTATTTCTTAATCCTAATGGGCCTGGTTTACTTGCAACTTCTAAAATTTTAACTACCTCATCAACCGATAGCACATCTGGTAGCTTTTTAGGAATTTTTGGAGTATGGAAATCTTCGCTAACATCTTCGGGTAAATATTCCGTTACTAACATAAAATGGTGTAAAGATTTAATCGCACTTATTTTTCTTGCGACGGTTTTTGGGGATAGATTTCTTCTTTCTAAACTTTTTAAAAATCCATTGACATGCTTTTTTTGAATTTGATTAGGGTCATCAATTTGGTGGTATCTTTTTAAAAACTCTAAATATTGATCAATATCTTTGGAATAAGATTTAATTGAATTACTACTTAATCCTCGTTCTTCAACTAAGTATAACTTAAAATCGGTTAATATATATTTTAATTTCATATAAATATTTGAAAAACTTGATTACTTAGATAAATACCTTTTTTTGTTAACTTAAGATAACCGTTTTCAACTTCTAGTAATTTCAAGTCAATCTTCTCCTTAATTTTTGGAAATTCATCAAATAATTTAACCATATATTTGCTTTCTATTTCACTAATTTTAATACCCGCAATTTTCCTTAACCCCATGATCATTGCTTCAGATAATTGATCTTTTAGTTTAACCTCGTATTTTTCATAAATAAAATCTTGATAATATTTAGAAAATATTCTTTGATTTTGGTACCTATATCCATTTAGAAAGCCTGAAGCATTTAAACCCACCCCAATATATTCTGCCATTGTCCAATAGATTAAATTGTGCTTTGATTCATAACCTGGTTTAGCATAATTAGAAATCTCGTAGTGGGTATAACCTTTTCTTTGTAAAGTCTTTCTAATACAATTATACATCTTACTACTTAAATCATCATCTATTTCCAAAAAATTACCTCTTAGTGCTTGATAATGAAAATAAGTATTTTCTTCTAAGATTAAAGCATAATAGGAAATATGTTTAACATCTAACTTTAAAGCCTTTTTAAGATCTTTTTTAACAAGCCTTAGATTTGTTTGGGGAATGCCAAAGATTAGATCAAGACTAATATTATCTATTCCAACCGCTTTTAATTGTGAAACTGCCTTTACGACATCATTTTTATTATGTGTTCGATTTAGCGTTTTTAAAGTTTTTTCATCAAAAGTTTGAACGCCAATGCTAACTCGATTAATCTTATATTTTTTAAAGATTTCGGCTTTATTAAAAGTCATTAAATCAGGGTTGATTTCAATACTAAATTCCACCGGATTAATTGGCATTAAAGCTTCAAATAATAAGGTTAGTTGTTCCTCGTCTAAATAATTAGGTGTTCCTCCACCAATATAGATAGTATCAATTTTGTCAAAATAGGCTTGATATGAATTAATTTCTACTATTAACCGTTTTAAATATTTATCAACTACTTCTTTGTTGCGAGGAACTTTTTTGACAAAATCGCAATAGTGACATATTTTTTCACAAAACGGTATATGTATATATAATCCTAACATCAATCATCACCGGATGATAAAATTGCTAAGAAAGCTTCTTGCGGTACTTCAACTCGACCGATTGATTTCATTTTCTTTTTTCCTTCTTTTTGTTTTTGAAGTAATTTTTTCTTACGGCTAACATCCCCACCATAACATTTAGCAATCACATCTTTTCTCATCGCTTTAATAGTTGAACGAGCAATAATTTTTTGTCCTAGCGAGGCTTGTACCGGAATTTCAAACATTTGTCTTGGGATCAAGTCTTTCATTTTATCAACCAATTGACGAGCTCTTTGATATGCAAAATCTTTATGAACTATAATTGCAAGAGCATCGATTACTTCTCCGTTAAGTAAAACGTTTAATTTTTGAAGTTTTGATTCACGATAACCACTAAGTTCATAATCAAATGAAGCATAGCCTTTGGTTGAACTCTTTAATTTATCAAAAAAGTTATAAACAACTTCTGATAACGGTAAATCATATATAATATTTAC
>CAZRWC010000066.1:0-5060 GCA_964603705.1 uncultured Acholeplasmataceae bacterium | reverse complement strand
TGGTTCAACTGTAAAATAAAAGGCCAAGCGGCCTTTTTTATTAGCTATTTAAGATATCTTCTAAAATATTAGGGTTAAATGTCTTCTTTTTTATCATATCGATTTCAAATTTATAAGGAGCTTTATTTTCATAGTAGGGCGTTTCTAATATTTTAGGAATATCTTTAAATCTTTCATCATAAATTATTTTGATAATAGTTTCAAAACCTATTTCACCAAAGCCGATATTGGCATGGCGGTCTTTTTTGGCACCTTGAAAATTTTATCAATGCCAACAATCTTATCAAATTCTTCAATAACCCCATCGAAATCATCTCTAATTGAGTATCCTGAATCACTCGTGTGACATGTATCAAAGCAAACTGAAATTCTAGTCTTATCATTAATCAAATCAATTAATTGTTTTATCTCTTGAAAAGTAATCCCAATTTCTGTTCCTTTTCCAGCCATAGTTTCTAAAGCTATTTTAACGTTTGAATTTTTAGTATTTGCAATAATTTTATTTAATCCTTCTCCAATCCAAAGTTTAGCTTGTTCGCGGTCACCACCAACAGCATTACCAGGATGCAAAACCATTTGGCTTGCCCCAATTGCATCACTTCTTTTAATCTCTTCGGTTAGAAAATCAATTGCAAATTGACGCTTAGTTTCATCCGGGTTGGCTAGATTTATAATATAAGGGGCGTGCACAACTATATTATCTAAGGATAGACCATGGTTTTTCATTAAAATATGAGCATTTGAAATATTTAAATCTTTAATTGGTTTGCGATAGGTGTTTTGGGGAGCACCAGTATAGACCATAAACGCGGTTGCCCCATAACTAATCGCTTCTTCAACCGAGCCTAATAACATTGATGAGCCCGACATACTAACGTGACTTCCTAGTTTTAGCATCTTTACTATACCTTACCTTTCTTAATTCTTTTTTTATTTTAGCCTTGTTTTTCTTTTTATAATTAGGTTTAACTTTTTTTGGTTTTCTAATCGCACGAATCGCTTTCAATTCTTCATCTGTTAACTTAGTTTTTCCCTTTTCTTTAATAGGGATAAGCGAGTTATCAATAATTTTAGCATTAATGAATTTAATTCCTTTTTTCTCTAGATTATCAATTTTTCGATTATCATTGTCTTTAACTAAAGTTATTACCATTCCACTTTTTCCCATTCTCGCAGTTCTTCCGCTTCTATGGGTGAAATATTCTAAATTATTAGGAATGTCATAATTAATTATGTGTGAAGCATCAAAATCTATTCCTCTAGATGCAATATCAGAGGTTATTAAATATTGATATTTTAAATTGTGAACATCTTCTAAGATTTTCTTTCTAGTTTTAACATTTAAATTACCACTTAAATTACCAACTTCTAAACCTAAATTAGCAAGTTCTTGATAAACATGCAACTGGTCTTCTTTTTTTGATACAAAAATCAAACACAAATAAGGATTTATTACCTCAATAATTGATTTTAAGTAATCAATTCTTTCAGACATTCCAATTTTTAGATTATAAAAATCTATTTCAAGTTCAATTTCTTTTGTTGTATCAATAACTTGATGATTTCCAAAATAAGATTTAATAAATGGTGTCATATTTTCAGTTATGGTAGCTGAAACCAAAAACAATCTAATTTTTTTATAGATTGATAAAATTGGATCTATTTCTTCCATAAAATCTAGTTCAAATAACATATCTGCCTCATCAATTACTAAGTATTTTGCAGTATATAGTTTTAGTGCACCTGAACGGTGATATTCTAAAATTTTATTAGGTGTGCCAATCACAATATTTGGCTGATTGTTAGATAACCATTTATTTTCTTTATCTCTTAACATTGTTCCATAATATGTTCTAATTGTTAAGTCTGTTGCTAAATCTTTAATCATCTTTTCAACTTGGAAAACTAATTCATTAGTAGGTAATATAATAACCATTTGGCAATTATCACTTTTATTTGTCGTTAAATCAGCTAAAATAGGAAATAGATAGGCATGAGTTTTACCAGTCCCAGTAGGTGAGACTATTACCATATTTTTTTCAGACTTAAAATTATCCAAAACTTTTTTTTGGATTAATGCCATCTTTTGGAAACCTGAAATTTTAAATAAATTATCAACTGTCATATTTAACCTCCTATTTATTATAACATTTTAACAATTTATTGTATAATAATAGCGTGATAAGATGAAAGTAAATGTAATATCAGAGCAAGGATTTTGTTTTGGCGTTAATCGTTCGTTAAGAATAGTTAAAGAAGCTTTAAACAATCCCAACACTCCCAAACCAATTTATATCTTGGGTGAAATAATTCATAATAAATTTGTAAATAAAGCCTTTGAAGAAAAGGGCATTATTTTGCTATCTGAAAACAATTTGGAACGCATCAATTTTTTGTCCAAAAAAAATATTGGAACCGTCATCCTAACGGCCCACGGTGTTAGCCCAAAAATCTATGATCTTTTAAATGTTAATAACTATTATTATATTGATGCTACTTGTCCAGCCGTTAAATCTGTTCAAGATTCAATTATCAAATATTTATCTTTAGATTACGAAGTTATTTATATTGGAAATAAAGGTCATGTTGAAGTGGAAGCCGTTTTAGATATATCTAAATTAGTTCATTTAGTTGAATCGCTTGAAGATATAAAAAGTTTAGAGATATCAAATCAAAAAATCTATATTCAAAATCAAACCACTTTAAGTCTATTTGACTTAAAACCTATTGTGGATGCGCTAGTGTTAAAATTTCCAAATGCGATTAGAGAAAAAGGAATATGTCAAGCAACTACTAAACGGCAAATGGCCTTACAAAAAGAAATAAAGGGACAGTTATGTTTGGTTGTTGGTGATAAAAATTCTAGTAACTCCAATAAATTAAAAAAGATTGGGCAACAATTTATGCAAACCTATTTAATTGAAAGTATTGAAGATATCCAATTAAAATGGCTAGATAATGTCGATGAAATCACCGTTACAAGTGGAGCAAGCACACCTAAAGCTATTACTAATGAGGTTATTAATTTTTTAAAGGAGTATAATAAAAAAGATTCCAAAGATTGGAATCTAAAATCATATGTCACAAACAAAGATATCATTTAGTGATATCTTTTTTTATGCCTTTTTTAATAATCTGTTTACCTTCTTTTTGATTATAACTAGAAATAGTTTGATAAATTAATTGTTCCCTTTTACTAAGTTCTTGATAATTAAATAAGTCATAATCTTCTTTTAGTTCTTTCTTATAAATTAAATTTGAGTAACCATAACCAATTAATCTTACTGCTTTATTCGAATAATTGGTTTCTAATAACTCTTCTGCAATTGCATATAAGTCGATTAAATCATCACTATAATTAGCGATAGTTTTACTTCTAGTAATAGTAGTGAAATCCGCATATTTTAATTTAATCGAGACAGTTTTTGCAACCATTTCTTCATTTTCTAAACGATTGTGAACAACACTAGACAACTCTTTTAATTCATTTGTCAATACTTCTAGTTTATCAATTGCATAATTAAAGGTTATTTCGTTTGAAATTGACTTAGGAACATCGTATAGATAAGGATCAACAATATCATTTGAATTTCCATTAAGACGATTGATATTTTCATAATATTGATTTTCGCCGATTGCCTCAATAATCGTTGATTGATTAGCTTGATTTGCAAAATCTTTGATTGTTTTTATACCAATTGAGTTTAATTTTTGATATGTTTTTTTACCTATACCAAACATTTTATTTATTTCTAGCGGATATAAAATGTTTTTAACATCTTTTTTCCGAATAATAGTTATGCCTAATGGTTTATTATAATCACTGGCCATTTTTGCTAGAAATAAAGTTGGGCCAATTCCAATTGAAACGGGTAATTGATACTCGTTTAAAAGCTTATTTTGGATTTCTCTGGCCAATTTTAAGGGGTGAATAGTTTTAGATTTGTCAGTAACATCTAAAAAACCTTCATCAATTGAAGCTTTAAGTAAAATATTAGAATATTGTTTTAAAACTTTGAAAAATACATTTGAATGTTTTTGATATAAATTATAATCGCTAGGAACTATCATCAACTTAGGATATAATTTTAAAGCTTCAGCAGCACTCATGCCGCTTCTAATCCCATATTTTCTAGCTTCATAAGAAGCGGTTGAAATAATTCCTTTGCTAAAACTAGAGCCTCTACCAATTGCAAAAGCCTTATTTTTTAAAAAAGGCTCTTTAATTGATGCACATGTAGCAAAAAAAGCATTTAAATCAATATGGAAAATTATCTTAATTTTGTTTTGCAATTGAAATCACTTCCATTAAAAATTAATATATAGTATAATATTTTAGAGGTGGATAAAGTGGCTAAAGAAAAATCAAAATCAACGAAAAACATAAAAAGTAAATCAGATGAAATTCCTACACTAAAGTCTCCAACCGAAACTTTATTTGGTAAAATTGTAATTTGGATTGTTTTAATTGCAATGGTTGGTGGTGTATTAGCTGGTTTGATTTATGCTATCGTCACTGGTAAAATATAAGCCGCTTAATGGCGGTTTTTTATTAGGTAAAACAAGTATTCTTGATTGCCTTCCTTGCCTAAGGTTTTAGCCGCAATTATATCTACTACTTGATAGTCAAGTTCAATAAAATAATTTCTTAAGTTATGGATGGTATGGTTAACGATTTTTTGATCTTTAACTATACCTTTTTTTAGATATTTAGACCCTACCTCAAATTGAGGTTTAATTAATCCTAAGACACGGTAATTATTTCTGGCAACATGGCTGATGATTGGTTTGATTGAGGTAAATGAAACATCAATTAAACAAAAGTCAGCTTTTGGTAGTTCGACATCTAGTATATTGGTTTGCTCAAATGATAAAACCTTGGGGTTTTCTCTTAAACTTTTGTCTAATTGGTTAGTTCCAACATCATAAGCATAAACTAATTTAGCACCCATTTTTAATGCCAAATCTGTAAAACCTCCCGTAGAGGCTCCTACATCAATTATTGTTTTTTCTTCTAAGTTTATCTTAAAATACTCGATAATTTCTTTTAGTTTATAGGC
>CAZRWC010000065.1:0-5175 GCA_964603705.1 uncultured Acholeplasmataceae bacterium | reverse complement strand
ATTTAGATGCTAATTTATCAATTGGGAAATCGTGGTTTGATTTATAAAAGGAGATTTAAAATGCCAGAAGGTCCAGAAATAGAAACGGTTAAGGAAACTCTTAAACGACAAATATTAAATAAAGAAATCAAAGCCATTAAAGTAATTTATGAACCAATTATGCCAGAAGGTAAAACGGTTGATTTAACTGGTGAAAAAATTATTGATATCGATAGAATGGGTAAGTTTTTAATCTTTAAATTGACTACTCATGTTTTGGTTGCTCATTTAAGGATGGAAGGCAAGTTTTTTATTAAAGAAAATGAAAATCATGTTAAACATGAGCATGTTGCAATTTATTTTACGGATGGAACTAGTCTAAGGTATTATGATGTTCGTAAATTTGGTAGGATCTTAATAAAAACATATGACAAATATTTAAAAACTCCACCGTTATCAAAATTAGGTCCAAGTCCTAAAAATATTACTACTAATTATTTATTTGAAAAATTTAAAAATAAAAAGACTCCTATTAAAGTTGCTTTATTAGATCAATCAATTATGACCGATTTAGGCAATATCTATGTTGATGAAACCTTATTTTTGGCTAAAATAATGCCAACTAGACTAGCCAATCAAGTAAGTTATGATGAAGTTGAATTAATAATTGAAAAGGCTAATCAAGTCTTAGACAAAGCAATCAGCTTAGGGGGAACAACAATATATTCTTATCAATCTAGTGAAGGTGTTACGGGTTTTTTTCAAAACGAACTACAAGTTCATACAAAAGCTAATAGTCCATGTCCTATTTGTCAAACCAAGATTATTAAGATTAAAGTAGGGGGAAGAGGCACGTATGTTTGCGAAAACTGTCAAAAATAATAAATCATATGTAATTGGCTTAACAGGCGGGATTGCCACTGGTAAAACAACAACTATTAACTATATTAAACAAAAAAATATTAAAGTTATTGATAGTGATTTAATAGTTAAAGAATTATGGCGAAACAACTTAGAATTAAACCAAAAAGCAATTGAGTTATTCAATTTAAAAAGCCTAGAAATGGTTGATAAAAAAGAATTAAAACAACTGGTTTTTAATGATCAAGATAAATTAAAACTGTTAAATAACTTAGTCCATCCCTATGTCTTGAGGGAAATAGAGCGTTTGGTTAATTTGTATCGTGATGAAAAATATATAATAATTGATATGCCATTATTATTTGAAATTAAGTATGAAAAAGTTGATTTTAAAGTATTGTTGCATACAACTGAAAACCAACAAATAACTCGTTTAATTAAAAGAGATAATATTTCTATAGAACAAGCGCAATTAATTATTTCTAAACAAATGAAATCAAATTTAAAACTCTTAATGGCGGATTACGTTATTTATAACAACGGATCAATCGAAGAGTTATATAAAAATATCGATATTTTTTTGAAAGAGTGGGAAAATGAAATTAAATAGCACCTTACAAGTAAATACTAAATCAATTATAAATCATGAAGATTTAAAAGTTTTAACACTTTTATATTTGCCTTTGTTAGGGCCAATTAGTTTTTCAATTTATTTAACTCTTTTAGAATTTACTAATGAAAAAACTGGTCTTTCAGAAGAAATTTCTCATCAAGAACTTTGTGACCAACTAAATATCAAGTTAGATGTCTTTAAAAGTGAAAGATATAAGCTTGAAGCACTAGGATTGTTATGTGTATATCAAAAAGATGCTTCATATTATTACTTTTTGAAAGCCCCGCTTACGGCTCATCAATTTTTAAGTGATACTATCTTAGGAACATATTTACAATCTGAAATTGGAACTAAAGCAATTAATAAATTAATTAATTTATTTCAAATTGAAAAAATTTCGCTTGAAAAAGCAACGAACATTACTAAATCATTTTCTGAAGTTTATGAATTTAAAAATGTTGATTTATTAGCTGTAGAAGAAAGTTTAAGAGGAAAACGCCGTGATATTGGAATTTTTATTGATACAAATTTTGATTATCAAGAATTTGTTGACGGTCTTCCTGAACGATATAAGCAGCCACATCTATTTAATCCTAATTTTAAAAGCATGATTGAACGAATAATTTTTGTTTATAAATTTGAAGTTAAAGAAATGATAGATGTTTATATTAAGGCTACGACTAATGGCAATGAACCAAATGAGCAAGCCTTAAGATTAAGTTCTAATTTATATTTTCAAGAACAAAAAGGTGATTACATTCACCATGTTAAACCGGTTGAAATCGACGAGGCTTTCCAACTTGATCGTACTCCACCACAAAATATTCTCGATATGTTTGGAAGAAGCGAATCAAAAGGGGTTGATTTAGATACGGTTCAAGATTTTTATAATCGTAATAATTATCCACCTGGTATTTTAAATGCAATCATCATGTTTGTTTTAAAACATAAAGATGGACATTTACCACATGTTAATTATTTGGAAAAAGTTTTAAAAACATGGTTAAATAACGGCGTTAAGTCAACTGAAGATGCGATTAATTATATGAAGAAAATAGAATCAACTTATAGCAGTTACACTAAATCAACCAAAAAGAAAATTAAAGGACCAATTCCAGATTGGTTAGATGAATATCTTGATAGTTTTTAAGGAGGGAAATTATGAATCTAAAAGAATTGAGAAAATTAATAAAAGAAGACCGTGAATTTGAGAATCGCAATTTTACCGATGATGAACTATTCATCGTTTATCGTTATATTAATTTAAGAGACTTAGATGAAGATCCAGATTACAAACCAGAGTTAAGAACGGTTGCCGATCAATTAGAAATTGTATTTGTTCCAAAAGGCACTTATGGTAAGACTTTGGAAAGAGAAAGAAAACTTGCTAATATTTCAACTTTAGGAACCGATAATTATCTTTTGGAAGCTAGTTTAGTTGATTTTGTGTTGATAGATGAAGAAAGAAAAGAAGCTTATTTAAGAGCCAGTCGCTTTATTGAGGCTATTAAGTCGGGACAAACTCAAAAGGGGTTGTTTTTACATGGCTCTTATGGTACGGGTAAAACATTTTTATTATCTTGTATGGTTCATGAATTAGCTAAATTTAAAAAAGTTGTCTTTGTTTATTTTCCCGATTTAGTTAGATATATAAAATCAACAATTCAAACCAATGAGTTGGAAGCTAAAATTAAAGAGTTAAAAATGACGGATATATTAGTAATAGATGATGTTGGTAGTGAAAATATGAGTGCTTGGTTTAGAGATGAAGTATTATCTCCTGTTTTACAATTTAGATTAGCTTCTAGTTTGCCAGTTTTAATATCATCGAATTTTACTCAAAAAGATTTAGTTGAATTTTTTGCTGAAGAAAAAGATGGCATCGGAATGGTAAAAGCCTCACGAGTTGTTCACCGGATTAGAGAATTAACTTCAGAAGTACCGTTAAAATCAAGATATTTATAACTAATTAATTGCATGTTTTAAAAAATAATGCTAAAATATCAATGTTAAATACTAAGAAGAGGACACGATTTTAACTAACTTTAGCGAGATGGGATAGTGAAAGCCATTATCAGTTAAAATTACTACCTTGGAGTAGGGCCTGAAAGGGATACCCGTTTGTAACGTTATAACAATTAGAGTTGCGAGTTTTCTCGAACTAAGGTGGTACCGCGCTTATAGCGTCCTTAGGTAGTTTTACCTACGGACGTTTTTATTTTTTAATAAGGAGGAAAATTATGAAAATCACATTTCCGGATAATACCCAAAAAGAATTTAAAAAAGGAACAACCCCATATGAAATAGCATTAAGTATTTCAGAAGGCCTTGCTAATATGGTTGTGGGAGCGATCTTTAACAACGAATATGAAAGTATTAATCATCAATTAAATGTAGATGGAGAAATTGTTTTGCTAACCAAAAAAGATCCTAGAAGTCTTGATATTTTAAATCATTCAACCGCTCATTTAATGGCAGAAGCAATTAGAAACCTTTATCCCAACACCTTTTTTGGGGTTGGTCCTGCCATTGAGGAAGGATTTTATTATGACGTTGATTTTAACAATTATGAAATTGGTGAAAGTGATTTAGAAAAAATTGAACAAGAAATGTATCGCCTTTCCAATTTAGGGGCTGATATTATTAGAAAAGATCTAAGTTATGAAGAAGCAATCGAAATATTTAAAAATGATCGTTATAAACTAGAATTAATTGAAGAACATAAAGCTGAAGGAATTTCTATTCATACCCAAAACAATTTTACTGACTTATGTCGGGGAGGTCATGTTTTAAATACTAAAGTTATAAAACATTTTAAATTATTAAGTATTGCTGGTGCTTATTGGCGGGGAGATTCAAACAATAAGCAATTAACTAGAATATATGGTACTAGTTTTTGGAATAAAAAAGATTTAGATGGTCATCTATTGATATTAGAAGAAAGAAAGAAAAGAGACCATCGCAAATTAGGTAAAGAATTAGAATTATTTATGATTTCCGAATATGGACCAGGTTTTCCATTTTGGTTACCAAATGGCATGGTAATTAAAAACGAGCTTCAAAAATATTGGTATGATATCCATGAAAGAGATAATTATCAGTTTATTACAACCCCTACAATGTTAAACCAGGAATTATGGGAAGTAAGCGGACATTGGTATAATTATCGTGAAAATATGTATACATCAAAAATTGATGACAAATTATTTGCTATAAAACCTATGAATTGTCCGGGAGCGATGTTAGTTTATAAAAATAAAATTCACTCATATCGAGATTTTCCATTAAGGGTTGGTGAATTAGGCCACGTTCATCGTTATGAAGCCAGCGGGGCTTTAAATGGCTTGTTTAGAGTTAGAGCTTTTACGCAAGATGACGCTCATATTTATATGAGAAAAGATCAAATTGTTGATGAAATTGTTCATTTGATTGAATTATTTGATGAAATATATCAAAAATTTAATCTTTCATATACGCTAGAATTATCAACTCGGCCATTAGATAATTTTATTGGAGAAATTAAATTGTGGGACGAATCTGAACAGGCCTTAAAAGATGCTTGTGAAAAAATTGGCAAAGGTTATAAATTAAACCCAGGGGATGGAGCTTTTTACGGACCCAAACTAGATTTTAAAATAAAAGACTCGATGAACCGTGTTTGGCAGTGTGGAACGATTCAACTTGATATGAACCTACCGGAAAGATTTGAGTTGTTTTATATT
>CAZRWC010000064.1:0-5336 GCA_964603705.1 uncultured Acholeplasmataceae bacterium | reverse complement strand
TGAGTATCCCAGCCGGGAATATAGCGGACATGATAGCCTTGCATAGTTTTAAAACGCAAAATAAAGTCTTTTAAAACTTTGTTTAACCCTGTTCCCGCATGAACATCACCATTCGCATAAGGCGGACCATCATGAAAAATAAACTCTTCATTTTGTTTATTTTGTTCTAAAGCTTTTTCATATAGTTTAATTTCATACCATTTTTCTTGAATTAATGGTTCTTTTTGTCCTAAATTTCCTCGCATCGGAAAATCAGTTTTTGGTAAAATTATTGTGTCTTTATAATCCATATTTTCGCCTAAATTCCACTTTCTATTTCATCAATTATTAATTGGATTGTTCCATCATCATAAAGCTCAGCATCACCAAACATAATACTTCTGCCCTCATCACCACCAAATTGAACGATATGGCCATTAAGTGCATATGTTACGCCTGATAAAAAAGCAATCGCTTTATTAGAGTCATCAATTGTTAGTTTTACAAAGTTTAAAACAAGCGGTGCGCCTTTTTTCATTTCATCGGCTAGATTAGTTAATGTTTTATCTAAACTGTCTTCTAATTGTTGAAAGATTACTATATCGCCTTTTAATGGTTTTAAAGTTTCCTGATCATTAGTTTTACGACCTCTTTTAAATAGTCTTTTAAGTCCCATTCTAAACCTCCAAATAATAATTTATTATAATATATTTTAACATATATTATTAAACATTGAATCTAAATAACATTACATCGCCATCTTTAACAAGATATTCTTTACCTTCAAGTCTAATATTTCCTTGTTCTTTGGCTTTTAAATAATTTCCAGCTTTCATTAAATCATCAAAAGAAACTGTTTCAGCTTTAATAAAACCTTTTTGAAAATCGGTGTGAATTAAACCGGCACACTCTGGTGCTTTCATGCCATTTTTAAAAGTCCAAGCTCTAACTTCATCAGGTCCAACAGTGAAAAAAGTTTTTAAATTCAATAATTCATAAGTTTTAATAATGATATCGTCTAAAGTAGATTTTTTTAAGCCATATTCATTTAAAAACAAATCTCTTTCTTCTTCTGTATCTAAATTAGCAATTTCTTCTTCTAATTTAATTGAAACCGGTATAACCATTTCTTGGGTTTCTTGCATTTTATTAAGAAAGCCTTGATATTCTTTATTTGCTGAAATATCAAGAATATCGCTATCACCAAGATTTGCTAAATATATAATCGGTTTTAAAGTTAAAAAATTAAAGTTTCTAATCGTTTTTTGTTCTAATTCAGTTAATTTTAGTTTTTTAGGATCTTGATTTTGATCAAGAGAAGTTTTTATTTTTGATAAAACATTAAACTCAACTAATGCATCTTCTTCTTTAACTTGAACCCTTTTGGCTAGTTTTAAAATTCTACGATCAATGATTTCTAAATCAGCTAAGGCAAGTTCAATATTGATGGTTTCAACATCTCTAATCGGATCAATCGAACCATCAACGTGAATGACATTCGTATCTTTAAAACATCTAACGACTTGACATATTGCGTCTACTTCGCGAATGTTTGATAAAAATTGGTTACCTAAACCTTCTCCTTTGGAAGCGCCTCTAACAAGACCCGCTATATCAATAAATTCAAATGTCGTATAGATTTTTTTTAAAGGTTTATAAATTTCAGCTAATTTATCAACTCTTTCGTCTTTAACTTTGACTATCCCTACATTAGGATCAATCGTTGCAAAAGGATAATTAGCGGCAATTACATGTGATTTAGTAATCGCATTAAATAATGTAGACTTCCCAACATTAGGAAGTCCAATAATTCCTGTTTTTAACATTTTTATCTTTCTCTCATTAAAAAAGGCAGAAGCCTTTTTATTTTCTTGGTTTTAACCAATCAGGTAATTTTGATTTAGGTTTGATTTCCTTAATTGGCTCTTTTTCTTTATGTTGTTTACCCATCCTTACAAATGGGTCTTCTTGATCTTGTTCTAATTCAGAAGTAGATGTGGTTCCTGGCATATTTAAATTGGTTATGACATCACCAGCCCACTCTTGTAATTCAGGCCTTTTTTCCAATTCTGCTCCAGTTGCAACAATTGTAACAACCATTTCATCTTTTAAATCAGAGACAATTGTTATACCGTGAATAATGTTTATATCGGTTGAAGTGGCATTTTTAACTTCTTTTAAAACTTCATTTATTTCAAAAAGTAAGACGTTAGTTCCACTTGCGATATTGACAATGGCATCGGTTGCTCCGTCAATAGAAACTTCTAAGACATTGGAATGAATCGCTTTTCTAGTTGCTTCAATTGCGCGATTTTCTCCTTTGGCAATTCCAATTCCCATTACGGCTGTCCCTTTATTAGACATAACCGTTCTAATATCAGCAAAGTCAACATTAATTAAGCCTGGAACAGCAATTACTTCTGCGATGCCTTGAACTCCTTGACGCAAGACATTATCAGATTCTCTAAAGGCATCTAAAATTGTTGTTGAAGTATCTGATATTTTTAATAATCTATCATTTGGAATTACGATTAAGGTATCAATATATGGTTTGGTTTCATTTAAAGCGGTAATGGCATTTTGCATTCTAACTTTTCCTTCAATTGAAAAAGGTTTAGTAAAAATACCGCAAGTTAATGCGCCTAATTCTTTCGCAATTCTAGCTACAACCGGTACCGCTCCTGATCCAGTTCCTCCACCCATACCCGCAGTGATAAAAACCATATCAGCGCCTAAGAGAGCTTTTTTAATATCGTCTTCTGATTCTAAAGCAGCATTTCGGCCAATTTCAGGATCTTGTCCGGCACCTAGCCCTCTTGCTACATGCTTGCCGATTCTAACTCTAGTTTCAGCTCGTGATTTTTTCAAATCTTGAGCATCGGTATTAATCGCTACATAAGTAACAGCTGAAATGCCGTTTTCTATCATTCTATTTACAGCGTTACCGCCACCGCCACCAACCCCAACCACTTTTAAGACCGGTTTTTCGTTAAATTCATCGTATTCGCCAAATACCATCGCAAGTCGCCTCCTATTATTATTATTTTACAATATTTTATAAATAAAATAAAGTATTACCTATAATTTGTTTTTTTATAAAATTCATTTTTAAAATCTAATAGCCTATCTTCTTTAATAGCTTGTCTAATTTCTTGCATTAAAGTCTTTAAATATAATAAATTTTGATAAGTTGCAATTCTTTTCCCTAATATTTCATCAGCTTTATATAAATGTCTTAAATAACTTTTCGTATAGTTAGAAATTGGGGAAATAATTTCTTGATCAATACTAGAAAGATCTAATTCATATTTTTTATTTCTAATATTAACTTTACCTGTTGAAGTAAATAGTGTCCCATGTCTTGCATTTCTTGAAGGCATAACACAATCAAACATATCAATACCATTAATAACATTTTCGACTAAATCTTCAGGAGCACCAACTCCCATTAAATATCTTGGTTTATCAAAGGGTAATAATGGATTTAAAAACTTGGTCATTTGATACATTTCTTCCTTGGTTTCTCCAACCGATAGACCACCAATTGAATAACCATCAAAGCCAATTTCAATTAATCCTTCCAATGATTTTTTACGAAGATCCGGATATAATCCCCCTTGAACGATACCAAAAAGCGCTTGATCAGTTTTTAGATGATCCTTACCTCTTTTAGCCCATCTAGTCGTTCTTTCAACTGATTTTTCTAGATAAGTTTTATCTTCATAAACTGGTGGACACTCATCAAAACTCATAATAATATCGGCACCAATCGCTTCTTGAATTTCAATTGATTTTTCCGGTGATAAAAATAATCTTTCACCACTTTTATGATGTTTAAAATAAACTCCTTCTTCATGGATATCACGTAATTTTGCGAGACTAAAGACTTGAAATCCACCGCTATCGGTAAGTAGCGCTTGATTCCAATTCATCATCTTTTTAACATTTCCATGAGCTTTAATTACTTCAATCCCTGGTTGAACCCACAAATGATAAGTATTGGCTAAAATTAGACCTTCACTTACTTCATTTATTTCATCAACATCTAAAGTTTTAACACTAGCCTGTGTTCCAACCGGCATAAAAATTGGTGTTTCAAAAACACCGTTAGGTGTTGTTAGCTTACCAAGCCTTGCTCCTGATTGTTTACAAACATGAATCACTTCAAATTTAATCGCCATTTTTTATTTCCTTTTACTTTGTAAATAGATTATATCATATATAAATCTAAATGCTTAAATATAGACAAGTTTAATTAAAAATGTTAAAATTAAATTATAAATAATATAAATAAGGAGAAAATACTATGACATCAAAAATTATTTTAAATCGTCGTTCAATTAGAAATTACGACACATCTTATAAAATTCCTAGGGAAGAATTATTAAATCTTATTAATACTGCTCAAAGATCGCCATCAGCAGGTAATTTGCAACCATGGAGATTTATTATTGTTGATACGCCTGAAGGTAAAGAAAGCATTAGGAAAGTAATGATTGGTAATTATTCACAAGTCGATACTTCAAGTGCAATTATTTTTGTATTAGTTGATTTAGAAAAACATAAATTAGCCAAAAACATCTTTGAAACGGCGGTTGAAAAAGGGTTAATGCCTGAAGATGTTAAAGAACGTCAAATTGCTAATATAACCTCAAGATATGAAAACACCTCAAAAGAATTAATCCAAATCGAATCTATGTTTGATGCGGGATTAGTAGCTCAAAATATTATGTTATTAGCCAAAGAAAAAGGCTTAGATACTGGACCAATGCATGGCTTTGATGCAAATAAAATATATGATGTATTAAAAGTTGATTCTAATCGCTATCAAATAGCAGTCTTAATCGCAATCGGTAAGGCCAATGAAGAAGGTTTTCCTTCAGTTAGGTTAGATGTAAAAGATACGGTTTCTTTTCTATAAATAAAAAATAAACGCTCAATAGAGCGTTTTTTTATTGAAATATTTAAATTTTCATTTCGATAATCTCATCATGTTTTTGCTCAATGACTTCTAAGCTTAATCTAATAGAATCTTTAATTGCTTGTTTAATATCATCTTCTTCTATTTCTAAAAAAATTGCAGCTTCGCTTTTCTCTATAAATAAATTATTTGCTTGAAGCTTAGCATATTTAACTAAATTTAGACCCGGTTCTACTCCTTTTTTTAAAAGTTTTTTTGTATGCATATAGGCATATATTTTATATAAAAAAGTTGGAACTGTAATTACCTTTCTCTTATAGCCCATTTCTTCATGAACTATTTCTAATAATTCAGTCCACGACTTATTATAAAAACCGATAGGATAGATATTTTTCCCCTTATTTTTTAACAAAGCGTTAGCAATAGCCTGACCAGC
>CAZRWC010000063.1:0-5392 GCA_964603705.1 uncultured Acholeplasmataceae bacterium | reverse complement strand
ATATCAAAAGAAATTACTATCGATCAAATCATTGAAATTAGTGAATATAAAAAATACCAAACCTTTTATTATGGACATGGTCATATGAATATGTTTTATTCTAAAAGACAATTGATTTCTAATTTTGCCAAATATTATAATCTAGTTATCAACTCTAAAGCACTTAATTATTCATTAACGGAACCGCATCGGCTCGGTAGATATTTTCCAGTTTTAGAAGATGAGGCCGGCACACATATTTTTAGGGATAAAGTTTTAAATAGTTTTCAAATTTTAAATCAACTTTATAAATTAGATTATTTTTTTATTGATACAATATTTAAAGACGATAATTACGGCGCTCAAATTTTAGATTTGTATTTAAATGGATTTAATCAAGATAAAGTCGAAAAAATTAAACAAGAATATCAAGAGGAATGGGATTTAGGTTTTTATCTAAACACCACTTTATTTTAAGAGGTTAAGATGGTTGAATTATTAGCTCCTGCTGGGGATTTAGAAAAATTAAAATACGCTTTAATCTACGGTGCTGATGCCGTTTTTATTGGTGGCGAAGACTTTTCTTTAAGATCTAGAGCTTCGAATTTTTCGATTGAAAAAATTAAAGAGGCAACAACTTTTGCTCATAATTTAGGCAAAAAAGTTTATGTTACTACAAATATTATTCCTCACCAAGATGATCTAAAGGGGTTAAAAGAATATTTAGAAAAACTAGAAGAAGCTAATGTAGATGCAATTATTTGTGCTAGCCCTTATATAATTGCAACTGCCTTAAAACATACTAATTTAGAAGTTCACCTATCAACTCAACAATCAGCCTTAAATACACCGACATTACATTATTGGCGCGATTTAGGAGTTAAACGCATCGTCTTAGGACGGGAATTATCTTTAGAAGAAATTAAAGAATTGCCGCTCAATGAAATTGATTTAGAAGTTTTTATTCACGGTGGAATGTGTATGAGTTATTCAGGTAGATGTGCTTTATCTAATAATCTAGCAGCTCGTGATGCCAATCGTGGAGGCTGTGCACATTCATGCCGGTGGGAATATAAACTACACCAAAATAAAGAACTTATTAGTCCTGAAATTTTTTCAATATCAAGTAGAGATTTGTCTGCAGTCAATGAAATAAAAGCTTTAATCAATGCTGGTGTTAAATCTTTAAAAATTGAGGGTAGAATGAAAAGCTTGCATTATATTGCAACAGTTACAAAAACTTATCGCACGTTAATTGATGATTTAGATAAAAATCCCAACTTAAATGATTTTCAAAAATATCGTCAAGAAATTGCTAAAGCCGAAAATCGTTTATTAGAAAATGGCTATTTAGATGGATATTTTGGACCGTCAAAACAATTATACGAATTTACTGGAGAGAAGCCTAATCAAGCCTTTGTCGGATTAGTAATAGATTTTGACGAAGCTAGTATGGTTGCAACAATTGAACAAAGAAATAATTTTGGTATCGATGATAATATAGAAATCTTTTCACCACATAACGATAATAAAGTCTTTATTTTAGATAATTTAAAAGATGATGAAGGAAACGATTTAAAAAGAGCTAGACATGCTCAGCAAATTGTTCAAGTAAAGATGCCTTTTATTGTAGATAAATATAGCATACTAAGGAAAGTATTATGATATTTATCAAAGGTAATAAGAAAATTGAATATGAGATAATCATAAAAAGAAATAAAAATGCTTATTTTCGAATTGAAAATCAAAAGGTTATTATTTCAACCGGTCTTTATATTGCAAATGAAAAGATTCTAAAAGCATTAGATGAAAATTTTGATAAATTTTATGATTTAATTGAAAAATCAAGAACTTATAACTCACCCAATCATTTAATGTTGTTTGGAAAAAAATATTTAATTTCTTTAATAAACGGAAAAACCAATAATTATTACTTTGATCATGATAAAATATTCATTCAAATAAAAAACCCGAAAGATTTAGAAAAATATATCGATCAAATTTATCAGATGGAACTTAGGAAAAAAATAGTTGAGCTAAATCAAATAATGGAGCCTAACTTAAAAGCACATAAGTTATATTTAGTTCCTACCCATATTAAAAAATACAAATCAAGATTTGGCGTTTGTGATGTTATAAATAAAGAAATTACTATAAACTTATTTTTAGCTAAAATTGATCCAAGCTATTTGCTTTATGTTTTATATCATGAATATAGTCATTTAAGAGTCCCAAATCATTCGAAAGAGTTTTATCTTTTGTTATCAAAATTGTTTCCTAATTATTTAATAATTAGAAAAGAATTAAAAATGATAGCAATTAATTAACATTTAATGTATAATAATATCTATTAAAGGAAGAGATAATATGACGAAAAAACAATATGAATTTACCCAAGAGGGTTTAGATGTTTTAAAAATTGAACTTGATGAGTTAAAAAATGTTAAAAGAGTTCAAAATATTGAAGACATCAAAGATGCTAGGGCTCAAGGCGATTTATCAGAAAATGCTGATTATGATGCTGCAAGAAATGAACAAGCCAGAATTGAAAAAAGAATTAAAGAAATCGAAGATATTATTAAAAACGCCAAAATCTTTCGTGCTTCATCAGATGATAATGTCAATATTGGTAAAAGAGTTGAATTATATTTTGTGGAACAAAAGAAAACTCAAACACTTGATATAGTAGGTTCCCTAGAATCAAATCCAGTATTAGGAAAAATATCAGTTGATTCGCCTTTAGGTAAGTCGATTAGAAATCACCAAGTTGGAGATAAGGTATCAGTTAAAACTTCAACAGGAAATATTTTTACTGTTGAAATTAAAAAAATCTCAGCAATCGAATAATGAATAAATATATTCCTGACTATTATTATCAAAATATAGAGTCAATTGAATATGAAAAACTATTAAACAGGGGTATTACTACCTTGTTTTTTGATTTAGATAATACCGTTTTACCTGATAATCGTGGCTCATTTAATGACTTAAACTATCAGTTTTTTGAAAAATTAGCTAAAGACTTTAAAATTTTAATTATTACAAATAACAATAAAAAACGTTGTATGACTGCTTTTGATAATAGAATCAACTGTTTTCATAAAGCCTTAAAGCCTTTTAAAATACGTTATAAAAAGATGTTGAAAGTCATAAATTCTAAGCCTTTTGAAGTATGTGCTATTGGAGATCAAATTTTAACTGATGTTTTAGGGGCTAATAAGATGGGATTTGTTTCCATCTTAGTTAATCCAATCGACCCTACAATTCAAAATTGGAAATCTAGGTTTAACAGATTTATAGAAAAAAAGATTTTACTTAGACTTAAAAAACTAGACCCTCAATTATTTGAAGAAAGATTAGCTTTGTTTTATGACAAAAGAGAACCTTAAAAAATGTTTAGGATGTGGCTCGGTTTTAAGTCTTGATATTAATGCTAGTGGATATGCTATTTCCTTGGAACATGATTACTGTTATGCTTGTTATAAATTAAAACACTATGGTGAAGTAAAAAATCATTATCACCCTAAAACAAGTTTTAAAATAGCTTCTGGTTCAATAGTTATTTTTGTTACTTCAATTATGTATGTAGACCAAGCTTTCACATATAATTTATCTAATTTTAACGATGATGTTAAAATTATTTATCTTGTCAATCAAATTGACTTATTACCTAGAAAAACTAATTTAGATTTACTTTATAAAAATTTGCGTTCACTGGCCAACACTTATCAAAAAAACTATTTAGATATTATTTTAATGTCTGCAAAAAGCAATCACGATATAAATAATTTATTAGACTATTTAAGTAATTTAAAAACGAATGACATTTATTTAATGGGTATTCAAAATAGCGGTAAAACAACTATTTATAACGCCTTAACAAAAACTTCTAAATCCTTAGCTATCAATAAAGCCGGCTTGACTCAAGAAATTATTAGTACGAGACTTAGAAATTTTAATTTATATGATATGCCTGGATATTATGTAAAAGGATATTTAAATTCACTAATTTCCTATCAAGAATATAAAAAACTTTTGCCATATAAAGAAATTAACCCAATAATTAATCAACTTGAAATTGGACAAACTTTAATAATTGAAGATTTAATCGCGGTTAATTATTTAAAAGGTAATCCAAAAACTTTTGTTTTTTATGGAAATGCCAAAATCCATAAAACCAATCAAAAGAAAGCAAATTCATTTTTAACAAATCAAAATATTGTTACTTGGACTAAATCAATTTTTAAATTAGCATCCAATGATAAATATCAATTGACATTTGGAGATTTAGGGTTTTATCATATAAAAGGAGAAGCAATTCTTGAAATCAATCATCCAAAAGGGTTTCATATAACATTAATAAAGGCGGTGTTTAAATGAAAGATTACTATAAAATAGTTAGGAGCAAATTAGTTAATCAAGGCTTTACTTCCCGTTATATACACACTTTAGGAGTTATTGAAGAAGCTAAAAAATTAGCTGCTTTATATAAACAAGATTTAGAAGATGCTGAACTTGCAGCCTTATTTCATGATTTCTTTCGACATGATAGTTTTGATGATATAAAAAAATATCTCACTAATAATGAAATATTTAAATATGAAAATCAGCCGATAATCTATCATGCGATTGCAGCTAGTCGTTATGTAAAAAAACACTTAAAACCAGCTAATAAAGATGTTATTCTTGCCATTAGAAATCATGTTTGGGGCCGTCCAAATATGACAACATTAGAAAAAATTTTAATTATTGCTGATGAATCAGAAATAAACCGCGAATTCGAGATGGCGGCAACTATTAGAGAAATCGCTAAAATTGATTTGAATAAAGCATTAATCATGACACTGAAAAATTCAATCGAACATGTTTTATCGACCAATCAAACACTAAATGAAGAACAAATATTAACATATAATTATTATTATACGGAGGAAAAATAATTGAGTAAATTAAATGAAGTTATCAAACTTTTAGACGGATTAAACTTAAAAGATATTAAAACTTATGATTTTAACAAAACATCACCATTTTATGATTATTTTATTATCGCAACCGCTTCAGATCGTCAAGCTAATGCTGCCGCACAAATACTTTCAAAAGAATTTAAACAAGAAATTAAAGGAATTGAAGGAAAATCATCTGGTTGGGTCTTAGTCGATTTAAATGATATTGTCGTCCATTTGTTTCAAAATGACCAAAGAGAATTTTACGGACTTGATAAAATGCTTTTTGGGCTATTAAAAAAATAAAAGACCCTAAGGTCTTTATTTATAATAATTTTCTAACTATTTTCTCTTTTTTCTTGGTATAGGGATGATATTTTATACTAACATCTAATCCCAGTTTTTTCTTTAAAATAGTTTTATAATGGGTAAATGTTTCAAAGCCTTTTCTACCGTGATAACTACCCATA
>CAZRWC010000062.1:0-5637 GCA_964603705.1 uncultured Acholeplasmataceae bacterium | reverse complement strand
CTTGGCTTTCCTTTTCTAATAAATTCCATGATGTTAAAAGCGTCAATTGGTTCCAAATGATACTCATTAGTTAATACAACCATAATATCATCACGACAAGCAATAATATTATCAAAACTAACTTTTTCAACATTTTCCCATTCACCCTTTATTAAAGCTTGACCATTATTTAACCAAACGTTTTTCCCATGCGATAAGCCCGATATTTTAACTAAGCCTGAAAAACTATCCGGTTTTGTATCACAAAGCATTTGTCTAACAAAAGGTGTCCCAAACTCAGGAATACCATAAGATGCAACATCGCAATCTAAATCAGTCGCATTTATTCCCAATACTTTATTACCCTGAAACATTTTATATACTTCTTGATCATCTAAGGGAATATCATCAATATGTTTAAAATCAAAATTCTCTTGATGCTTATGAACATAATCCATTAGAAATTTTAAAATCGTTGGATTATCGTGTCCAAGAATATCTAATTTCAATAAATTATCGCTAAAAGAATCATAATCAAAATGAGTGGTTTTCCAATCAGCGTTTACATCATCCGCCGGATATTGAATTGGTGTAACATCAAAAATAGAATAGTCTTTGGGAACTACAACAATTCCACCTGGGTGTTGCCCACTTGATCTTTTTACACCTTGAATTTTCCTAGCCAACCTATCGACTTGTGCTTTTCTTAAATCAAGGTTTTTATCCTCTAAATAACCCTTGACATAACCAAAAGCATTTCTTTCTTGAACTTTTTGAATAGTCCCAGCTCTAAAGGTATAGTCTTCGCCTAATAATTCTCTAACATATGCATGTGCTGCTGCTTGATAATCGCCGGAAAAGTTAAGATCGATATCAGGAACTTTTTCACCACTAAAACCGATAAATGTTTCAAACGGTATGTCATGTCCATCTTTATAAAGCTTACCGCCGCAAATTGGACAACACATATTTGGTAAATCATATCCCGATTTTATGTTTTCAAAATAAGCTTGAAAGGCTTTTTCTTCTTCGGTTATACCGTATTCTTCAATTTCAGCTTTGGTAAATTTTAATACCGTAAAATCTTTGTTTTCACAATAATAATGTGGTCTTAATGGATTAACTTCAGTAATTTGTAAAAGGGTTGCAATTAAGCTTGAGCCTACTGAACCTCTTGATCCCACAATATAACCATCATTAACCGATTTTTGAACTAAAATATAAGAAATATAATAAATTGGTGCAAACTTATTATTAATAATAATTTGCAACTCTTGTTCAACCCGCTTTAAAATTAGAGGGTGAACTTTGGTACCATATTTCTTTTCTAAATTTTCATAGACAATTCTTTTTACTTCTTTAGAAATTGATTCTACTCCTAATAAGTCCTTAAACACATCGTCATTTAAACTATATAAGGTAGTTGGAAAAGCCTTAATTTTATCAATACTATCAGCAATTATATTTGTATTAGTGACAACTATTTCTTTAGCTGTTTCTTCTGGTAAAAAGTCAAAAGCTTTTAACATTTCAGTCGTCGTTAAAAAGTATTGAATTGGTTGGGTATCATATTTAGATAATTCATGAATTCCTCCCCCAACTAAAGGCGTTCTAATATAGATATCTCTAAAAATTTGATCTTCTTTTTCAAGATAATGAACATCACCAGTCGCAACCACTAATTTATTTTGATTTTTAGCGAAATTAATAATTTTAGTTATGGTTGCTTTTATAATATCATGACCATTTTCTCCTAAACCTTCTATTAAATGTTCATATACAGCTGGTGGCTGAACCTCAATATAATCATAATATTTAATTACTTCTTCCAATTCATTATCACTACGATTTAAGGCCGTTTCAAATACTTCACCATTAACACAACCAGAACCAACTAAAATACCTTCGCGGTATTTATTTAAAACTGATTTTAGTAATCTAGGTTCATTATAAAAGTTGGTAGTTAAAGCCTCACTTGATAAGATAAATAAATTTTTATAACCTAGTTGGTTTTTAACTAATAAGTTAATGTGACTAGGAATTATATGTTTATAACCTTCTTTTGGCGAAATAGCTTTATTTATATCGTCAAAGTTTTCTATGCCTAATTTATATAAATCTTGTAACATCATGATAAAAATTTCAGCGGTTGCTTTGGCATCATCACCTGCGCGGTGATGATTATCAAGCGTAACTTTAAAATAACGACTAACCGCTTTTAAATTAAAGCGTTTCAACTTATCGGAATAAAAATAACGGCTTAGGTTTAAAGTATCAATAATTTTGAAATCTTGCTCCGGTAATTCTAAAACCTTAATTGCTTGTTCAATATGTCCAATGTCAAAAATAGCGTTATGTGCGACTAAAACCGAACCCTTACAAAAATCTAAAAACTCTGGTATAACGTCTCTAAAATCAGGAGCATTTTCAACATCCTCATCTCTAATCCCAGTTAAATTTGTAATAAAAGCAGATAATTTTTCATGCGGATTCACAAAGGTTTGGTACTGATTAGTTATAACACCAGAAACAACCTTTACAGCTCCAATTTCAATGATTCTATCCCTTGTAATCGATAAACCCGTTGTTTCTATATCAAAGACCACATAACTTATGTCTCTTAAAGACATATCAAGGTTACCAGTAGTAATCTTAAATTTATAGTCATCAACGAAATTAAATTCCACCCCATAAATGGGTTTAATTTTTAAATTTTTAGTGATTTTTGCAATATCCGGAAAAGAATATAATCCGTTATGATCAGTTATCGCTAAAGCTTTATGACCCCATCTTTCAGCAGTTAGAAAATAATCTTCAACATCGCCTATACCGTCCATATTGCTCATTTTAGTATGAGTATGAAGCTCAACTCTTTTAATTTTTTCTTTATCTAATCTTTCAATTTTTTTCGGCTTATTAATTATTTCAAAAGAACTAATCATAATAACCATATCTTTGATGAAGGAATCAAATTGGGCATTTCCCTCGAGTTTAACATAATCACCAAGTTTAATTGATTCAGCCGCTATTTCATCTCTTTCATTATTCAAAAACTTCTTACAGACGATCGAATCATCTTTATCAGCAACTGTAATAATTAATAATTTAGATGCGTTTCTTAAAGGCCTAATTTCATGATTGAAGACCTCGCCTTCAATAATAAATTTAGCTGGCCCTTTTTCGTTTAAGTATTGTGATAATCGGTATTCATCAAGTGGTATCTCAGATATAGAAACCGGAGAGGCTTTGATTCTAGAATTATAGCTTTTCGTTCTAATTGTTTCTTTTTTTCTATTTCGTTCGTCAATTGCCTCTTTTTGAGCAGCAATTTCATCTTGGGTTTCTAATTCTTCTTTAATAACTTCCGACATTTTTTTGATTGACTCATCAATTTCAAGTTCTACTTTAAAATCAAAACCAAGTTGCTTAAATTTATTTTCTAAAATAGCACAATATCGTCCAACGTATTTTGAATCTTTATCAACAACAACATAGATCAAATTATCTTCAAATCGCGCTTTAAAAGTAGCCAAAACTTCTAGCCGTGGTCTTTTTTTGCTAATTTCTTTAACTGCAAAATCATAATATTGTTGAAAATAATCAGGGAAGTTTTCGCTTTTTTTATAAATCAATTTATATTCAATATTCTTTACAACATTGGGAATTAAAAAATAACTTTCGAGGTTGGTTAAAAAAGAACGTAGGTGTCTTACTTCTACCACGTCATCTAATAATATTTTAAACATAAGTTTATTTTCATTTTCATAAACTTCTACGTTTTCTAAAATAGCATTTTGTAATATTTCCGATTCAAATTTTGACTGCTGAATGAAAACTTTAAATTTACTCATAATTTCTCCCTCGTATTAATGATTATAACATAAAATATAAAGATTTTGTGTGCTATGAAACCTATATAATTTTTAATTTAATTAGAGTGAAAATTTCATTAAGCCTAAATTCTTTTAACAATGCCATAACCCCTAAAAAAAGAAAATCATATTAAAATTTTTATTTGTTATATTTTAAATATATTTTTTAAAAAAATACTTTTATTATCAAATTATGGGATTAAACCTTTAAAATAAATTTCTTTTTATGTTAAACTTGTTATGGTGATAAAATGCAATTAATGACAAAGGCTAAGCGCTACAATACCTTAGATAATTATTATAAATATAAGTACAATAAAAAAGTTTTTAAAGTTTCTTTAAACGCTGGTTTTACTTGCCCAAACATCGATGGAACGGTCGGTTATGGTGGTTGCACTTTTTGTTCATATTTAAGAAGTGGAGAATTTGCTGGTAAAAAGAGTGAGTCACTATCTAGCCAATTTGAAAAAATCAAAAAGATGATGCTAAAAAAATGGCCTGATAGTTATTACATACCTTACTTTCAAGCCAACACCAACACTCACGCACCTTTAGAAGAACTTAAAAATTTATTTGAAGAAGCAATCAATCTAGATTCCAAAATAGTTGAGATTTCAATTGGGACAAGACCTGATTGTTTGCCAGACGATATTGTTGAATATTTGGGTGAGTTAAACCAAAAAATCAATGTTCAAATTGAACTGGGACTACAATCTATTCACGAAAAAACCGCCTTAGAAATTAATCGCCTTCATGACTTAAAAACATTTGATGAAGCTGTAAAGAAATTAAGAGCTAAAAATATTGAAGTAGTAGTTCATATCATTAATGGACTACCAAATGAAACAAATGAAATGATGATTCAAACGATAAAACACCTAAACACTTTAGATATCCAAGGCATTAAAATACATATTCTAAATATTTTAGATAATTCCCTTATGGGTAGAAAATATTTAAAAGAACCTTGGCAACTTATGTCCCGCGAAGAATATATTAAGATTGTCGTTGAACAAATTTTATGGTTAAGAAAAGACATTATTATTCATCGTCTAACCGGTGATGGTGATGCCAATCATTTAATCGAACCCAAATGGGTTATCAAAAAATTCACGGTCATAAATGATATCGATAAAAAATTAAGAGAGTTAGATTTATATCAAGGAGATTATTATGAAAAAATCTAATATTATTAAAATTAGTCATTCATTAATGAAACAATATCTAAATCAAGGCGATATTTTAATCGATGCCACTTTAGGAAATGGCTTTGACAGCCTTTATTGTTCAAACCTAGTTAAAAAGATATATGCCTTTGATATCCAAGAGGAGGCCTTAAAAAATAGTCAGGAGTTATTAAAAGAAAAAAACAACATCGCCTTCATATTAGATTCACATGAAAACTACCGTGCTTATCTTTTAGCTCCTACTGCAGCTGTATTTAATCTTGGGTATTTACCTGGGGGCGATAAAAGTATCACCACAAAAGCCACCTCTACCCTTAAAACTATCAAAAGTTTACTAAATGAACCGTCCTTACGATTTTTACTTGTTGTTGTTTATCCTGGCCATAATGAAGGGCAAAAAGAAAGTGATCAATTATCACTTTATTTCACTGAAATTACTTCATTTGAAGTTATTACAATCAAATTAGTTAACCGTTCTTTGATTTCACCTTATATATTCTTAGTTCTAAAATGAAAAAACGCACTTGACCAGAGTGCGTTTTAAATTAAAGTCAAGAAATTAAAATAAGAGAGGAATAAGGTTCTTAACTATTTCACTT
>CAZRWC010000061.1:0-5730 GCA_964603705.1 uncultured Acholeplasmataceae bacterium | reverse complement strand
ACATACTTGAAAAATAATAAGTATCAGTTAATTCTTCATTTGTAAACCAAGCAACAAATTGATATTTTTCCTTAACCGGTTTAGTTGGAGCGCTAACCGGTTCTTTAAATAACTTATTAATATCTGCAATTTGTGTTCCGCCTTTAGAATCAAAACTAATTGTAAAACTGCCTTTTTCCCATTTGGCTGTTAAGTTAATATTGTGAGTTATTTGATATGAATCGGTTGATAAAATTTCAAATTTTTGATCGTTTTCTGTAAACCAACCTAGGAAAATATAACCATATTCTTTTGGTGCCGGTAAACTTTCAACATACTCGTTGTATGAATAATTTTGATTCGGGGATGAACCAAAACTAGAACTAAATGTTATAGTATATGTTTCGATTTTCCATTTTGCATATAAAGTTATATTTTCAGCTGGCATCTTAGCAAAGATATAACTTTCAGTTAAATTTTCGTCACTAAACCAACCTTCAAATTTATACCCAGCTTTAGTCGTAATCGGTGCCGTTATGTTACTGTTATAAGCTTTTTTCATATCATCAACGTTTGTTCTGCCGTCGGTTTTAAATTTAATTGTATAAATAATTAATTCCCATTTTGCATATAAAGTTATATTTTCATCAGGCATATAATCAAAGACAAATTCATTGTTATAGGTCGCTTCGGTAAACCAACCAGCAAAAGTATATCCTAACCTAGTCGGTTCTTCTGGTTCGCTAATTGGAGTATTATACTTTTCTCTAATACTTGCAACGCTTGTTCCACTTATTGAATTAAACGCAATCGTATATTCATTAGTTTCCCATTTTGCATATAGCGTTAAATTTTCTGCTGGAATTGTATTAAATATAAATAGATTTTCTAAATTTTCATCGCTAAACCAGCCCTTAAATGTATGTCCGATTTTTGTTGGTTGTGTCGGTTCAAATATTTTCGAATAGTACTCTCCTGTTATAGTGTTGATTGTTGTTCCGCCATTAGATTCAAAAGCAATTGAATAATGATTGATTTGCCATTTAGCAAAGGCTCTAACGTCGTGATTTGGCATAGTAACATAATCAAATTCTATCGTTCTTTCGACATTTGAAAACCATCCGATAAAACTATAGCCTGTTTTTTCAATTATTGGTAATTCTATTTGACTGTTATAATCATAAATTTCATCTAATAAAGTTAATCCATCAGTTACAAAGCTTAGTAAGTATTGATTTATTTCCCACTTGGCATATAGCGTGATATCTCGTGCTTGAATTCTAGTTGCTTCATATTTAATAGTTAAATTATTATCCTCATACCAACCAATAAACTTATATCCTGTTTTATTTGGATTTGGCGGTATAAATAATTTATTATATTCTCCTGTTTCTGAACCTATTTCCGTTCCTCCATTACTTTGGAAGGTAATGGTGTATTGGTTTATCTTCCATTTAGCATATAATGTTACTTCAACCGCTGGAACTCTTTCAGGTCCTATGTATAATCTTAATTCATCAATATACCAACCCGCAAAACTATAGCCTTCTTTTGGATTTGGTTGATATTCAATTAGCGAGTTATAATCTAGCTCAATTACCACTTGGTTTTCATCAATAAAAGTTATTTGATATTGATTTATTTCCCACTTAGCATATAAAACTAAATCAAAAGCTGGCATAATCATTAGGTTGAAATGATGTTGCAATTTTTCATCTAAATACCAACCCACAAAAGTATATCCTTTTTTCTCTGGTTCTAGATCAAATATAATTTTTTCTTGATATTCAAATGAAATTGAGTCAATTGGATCAGTATCATCGGTTTCAAAAGATAAAGAATAGTTATTGATATCCCATTTAGCATATAAATACAAATGATAATTAGGCATCGTTGTAAATACAAATTCATTCGTTAATTGAACATCAGTATACCAACCAGCAAAGGTATATCCTTCCTTAGTTGGAGCGGTCGGTGCAATTATCTTTTCGCCGAAAACCCCAATTATTGTTGGAATTTGATACTCGATTTCAAAAGCTATCTTAATTACATCAAATTCCCATTTAGCATATAAAGTAAAATTATTTGCCGGCATATATAATAAATCAAAACGATTAATATATTGTTGTTCTAAGTACCAACCAGCAAAAACATGTCCATCTTTACTTGGAATCGTTAATGATGGTATTTCTTCACCATACGAAAGGACCCACGGATCTACAACATAACCCGGAGAATCATGTTTAAAACTAATTGTGTATTGTTTTGCTTCCCATTTAGCATAAAGTACTAATCCTTGTTCTGGAATAGTTGTAAAATTATATTCATTTATTAATCCAGGATCTGAATACCAACCAACAAAAGAATACCCTTCTTTAATTGGTGCTTCTGGTTCTAAAACTAAATCACCTGTCTCTCCAATCAATGATTCAACATAACTACCGCCATTTGATTCAAACCCAATTGCTTTATTTTTAATACCCCATTTGACATAAACTAAAAGATCTTGACTTGGCATTTTTTCATAATTAAAAACTTTAGTTAGTTTTGTATCCAAATACCAACCAACAAATTGAAATCCATCTCTAATTGGACTTGATGGTAATTCGATTGAATCTTGAAATTTATAATCCAAATCTAAAAGATTAGCATTAGGAAAAGAAATTTTATAGTGATTAAGCTCCCATTTTGCAGTAAGTTTTAATTTATGGTCTGGCATATTTTCAAGTTCTAATAAATTATCATCATAATACCAGCCTATAAAGCTGTGACCTTCTTTGCTTGGCGTTGGGTGAGTTAATTTCTCTTGAAATTTAAAAACTTCAATTTTAAAATAAGTCGTCTCATCCAAATAATACTCAATAAAGTATTCATCAGGTGTTAATTTTAAATATAGTATAATATTTCCTTTAATTATGTAAGGTTCTTCAAAATTCCATTTGCTTGACTCATCTTCTAAATCTAAATACCAACCAACAAATTTGTAACCATCTTTAGTCGAACCCGGTTGATTGGCTTTATATATTTCGCCATAATTAAGATATACCGTTTCTGGAATTGGTGTTGCCCCATCAGTTATAAATGTTATACTATAGCGATTTATTTCCCACTTCGCATATAAGGTTAAATTATATTCGGGAATCTTATTAGTTTCAAACTGATTATTAAGTTCACTGTCTTGATACCAACCAAGAAAGCTGTGTCCAGCTTTTATTGGTGTTGGTAATTCAAATGTTTGATTATAATCCTCGTTTATTGAATTATATTTTGTTCCTCCATTTGATTCAAAATCAATTGTATATTTATTAATTTGCCATTTTGCATAAAGAATATATGCTTGTTTTATAGGTGTTTCAAGATTAAACTGAAGCGAAAAAGCTGGATCAATATACCAGCCAAGAAATTCATGACCGATTTTCGTTGGTGCTGTTACATCGCCAATTATCTCGCCATCAAAAACCATTTTAGCCGGCATCTCTTCTCCACCTTGCGGATCAAATTTTACTAAGTATCTATTTCTATCCCATTTAGCATATAAAGTTAAATCGTTTTGAATTATATAGCCTTTCTCTAACGGAATATTAAAATCACTATCCAAATACCAGCCTAAAAATGTATAGCTTTTATCGTTATCATAAAGCGGATCAACGATAATATCAGCTGAATAATCCAAATAAATTGAATCTTTTGTTAAATTAGTAAGATTAGTCTCAAAAGTTATAAGATATTTAGCTCTTTCCCATTTAGCATATAAAGTATATGATTGTTTAATATTAGTCTCAATGTCAAAAAGATTTAAAAGCGTTCCATCAATATACCAACCATTAAAAGCATGTCCGGTTTTGATAGGAATTCCCAAATCGCCTATTTTTTCTCCATCTACCACATAAATTGGTAGAATCGCTTCTCCTCCATTGCTTTCAAATGAAATTAGATGTGAAGTTTCTTCCCATTTGCCATAAAGTATTAAATCTTCTTCAATTTGTTCGTCTTTTGCAAGCGGATTTTTATATCCTCTATCGTGATACCAACCTGTAAAAGTATATCCTTCAACTAAAGGTGCTTTTATAATAATTTGATCTAAATAGTTAAGACTAATTGGATTAATTGTTAAAAAATTTAAATTAGTCTTAAAAGTTATTTGATATTTCATTGGTTCCCATCTGGCAGTAAATTGATAGTTATCATCAATTAAAACATTATCTAAATAAAGTTTTTCTAAATTGTTATCAACATACCAACCTAAAAAATTATATCCATCGCGTTCGGGGATAGGTAGTTGTTCCACTATAGAATCAGAAACGATGTATTCTGGTTCAATAAAGTTCCCACCAGCCGAATTATATGTTACCAACGATTGACCCGGATTCCATTTAGCATACAAAGTAGCATGTCCCTTAACTGTTAAACTAGTTAATGGTGTTTCTAATGCGTTGTCAATATACCAACCACCAAAAGAATAACCCTCTCTTGTAGTAACTTTGTCAATTTGCGAAATTATTTCACCCTCGTAAATTTGATAAGAACTAATTGCCGTTCCACCATTAGTTTCGAATAACAAGAAATATTTATTCATTTGCCAACTAGCATATAGTTTTAAATTTTCTGTAATTAGATGATGTTCTTTATCAAATTTTTCAGTAAGTTGTTGATCTAAATACCAACCATTAAAAGTATAGCCCTCTCTTGTTGGGGAATCTATGTGTTTAATGGTCTTATTTTTTTGAACTTGAAGCGCACTTAAATCTTGGTTGGTATAAGTGACAAATTCTATTTCATAAGTATCAACTCTTGAAGTAAAAAAAGTAACCCCTAAATACGACGCACCTCCTGCCAATAATAGTGACAGTATAATAATGACAATTCTCATCACTTTCAATTTAGTTTTCATTAATCGTTCCCCCCTATGTACAGTAAAACAATCGGTTTGACTGTTTCATTAATTGTAAATTTAAAAACAACAGTGTTTCCATTTATATTTCTTTCAAGGTTTGTAATTTTATTATGACCAGCTACAATTTGATCATCATAATATAATGAACCTTCAAAAAACGTTAATTTATGGTCATCAAATTCAAAGAGTGTATCTTCATTAAATAAAATATTTTGATTGTTTTGTTTCCATAATTTAACGATAAAGTTTTCCATAATGATTGCTTCATCATATTCATCGTTTTTGATGACCACATCATTTAATTTTGAAAATGTTATAAGACTAAACGCAACGATAACTAAGAGTATTGAATATACTGCCATTGCGGTTAACATCTCAACAAGGGTAAATCCGTTATTTTTCTTAATAATCACAACACTCGCTTTCAGGCCTTTATCTGCTCTTGGTTATTTAATTATATCATAATTAATTATTTTTGCATAGAAGTATATAAGATATTCATATCTTATAAATTATCACATAATTGGGTTTTTTTAGAAGAGGCCAAATATTTTCACTAAAAATAAAAAAAATAAGGGATTCTCCCTTATTCTTGACGTTCTAATATAAAATTAATTAACTCAGCTTTTCTTAATCTTGAATATCCTCGTAATTTGCGTTGCTTAGCGATTTTAACTAAATTTTTAACGGTTATCTTTTTTAGCATTTCTTCATCATATATGATAATTTCTTCTTGAATTTCTTCTTCGGTTTTAGATTCGGGTTCTTCGGTTTGTTCGACTAAATTGTTTTTGGGCTTTATTTCTTTTAGTTTAATATCATAAGTCATTATTAAAGCAATCGATATTCCCACCATT
>CAZRWC010000060.1:3746-5733 GCA_964603705.1 uncultured Acholeplasmataceae bacterium | reverse complement strand
CTTTGATTTAGTAATTCTTTTACCACATAATATCTAGCAACTTGTTCTGGATCAAATGGGTCAGGTGGATTAACAAATCCTTCGTTAACTTGAACAATTACATCTAATAAAACATCAATTTCATTTTCCCATTGAGCGGTAGTCAAGGTGGTGGTATTAACTGGAGTACGATAATCTGATAATATTGATAAAACGTCTGAATTAACAATTTTATCTAGTAATGGTGTAAGTGTTTCAGATTGAGGAACTTTCATTAAGGCCACTTTCAAGTCATCGGCTTTAGTTTGGTTGATACTTAAGAAGTCTAAGTCATTTAATTCATTACCAGCAGTTAAAGCATCTAAGATGAAGAATAATTCTTTTCTAACAACTGGATTTAAGTTATCAGCTGGAATGCCCCAATAATCAAGATCATTTCCACTATAAACAGTTAGATTTAAATTTCCTTGATCGTTTAATAAGACATTAAACATCTTACTAAATGAGTTTCTAAAGATTTCTGATTCTAATAATCGATCGTTGACGATTGCTGGTTTGGTTGTATCGGCAAAGACGCTTGTAAAGCCATCGTATTGCAAGTCGTTAAAGTCAAGACCATCATCTCTTAAGCCTTTGATGGTGTTTAGGAAGTCAAGTGTATCACTACCATCATAAAGTTCGCTATTCTTAAACCAACGGTAATCAGTATTGTCTAGTTTTTGATAATTTAAGAATGAAGATAGTGCACCAGTTTTAATTAATGGTTGAATATGCTTTTCAACTAAGGTTAACTCTAAAATAATTGAGTTAAAGACGATATTCATATCGGTATCAAGTAAAGCGTCAGTATTAGGATTAAAGGTTGCAAGGTCATCTGTACCAACGATTTCTTTAAATCCGATTAATAGGTTTTCTAATTCTCCAGTTGTTGTATCCGTAGAATACCAAATAACTTCATTAGGGATAATAACTTTTCCATCTAATGTGCCACCAGGTTCATTCATATCTATAATAGCAAGCCCCATAGTGTTCGAAACATATTTACTTCTAGCCAGAGTGTTGATTTCTGCATTAGATAAATTGTTAATTGAAGTAACTGAGGTGTCGTTACTTGAGAAAATTTTAACGGATTTTAAGGTGTAATATAATTCCGTCTTATCCCAAACGACTTCTACATCAGGGTTATTTAAGAAAGTAAACGATTTATCACCCGATAAAGTATCAATAAAGGTTGGAATATTAGCGGTCATAATAACTGAACTAGAAATTGAAGTTGACAAGGTATCGATCTCGCTTTCTTCTAATAATGCTGGATTAAAGCCGCTATCTAATAAACCAACAGAATTTACATCTCTATAAGCGGTTAACATAGCATCTAATTCGATTCTACCAGGTTCACCATAAAATTCTATGCCATCAGGAATTATTATTTCGACAGGGAAATCGATTGTATCAATTAATAATGGAATATTATGCGCCATAATTTTTGAGCTAGAAAATGAAGTAGATAATTGACCGATTTCGGTATCATTTAAAGTTCCAGCATCAAATCCGTCATTTAATAAACCAATCTTATTGACATCACGATATGAGGTAAGAAGGCCTTCTAATTCAACTCTACCAGGTTCGCCTTTAAAAATGGTTCCTTCTGGGATTTCAATTTCCATACCAAAGTCAATCGTATCAATTAAGATTGGAATGTTATGTGCCATGATATTTGAAGTAGAAAGCGAAGTTGATAGATCGCCAATTTCAGTATCACTTAGAGTGCCAGCATCATATCCATCGTTTAATAAACCAATCTTATTGACATCACGATAAGCACTAAGCATAGCATCTAATTCAACTCGACCAGGTTCGCCTTTAAAAACGGTTCCTTCCGGAATTTCAATCGTCATACCAAAATCAATTGTATCAATTAATAACGGTATATTATGAGCCATGATATTTGATGTAGAAAGCGAAGTTGATAGATCGCCAATTTCAGTATCACTTAGAGTGCCAGCAT
>CAZRWC010000060.1:0-3646 GCA_964603705.1 uncultured Acholeplasmataceae bacterium | reverse complement strand
TAAGCATAGCATCTAATTCAACTCGACCAGGTTCGCCTTTAAAAACGGTTCCTTCTGGAATTTCAATCGTCATACCAAAATCAATTGTCTCAATTAATATTGGAATATTGTGAGCCATAATACTTGAGTTAGACATCGAAGTAGCCAAATTATCTATTTGAATATTAGTTAAACCACCAGCATCAAAGCCTTCATCTAATAAACCGATTACTTGAACATCGCGATAGGTAGTTAGTAAAGCGCTAATTTCAGTTTGTCCTTCAGGCCCAGTTAAAACGGTGTTCTCAGGAATTTCAATTGACATACCAAAGTTAATTGTATCAAAAATTGCTGGTATATTATGTGCCATGATTCTTGAGTTAGAAATAGAAGTAGATAAAGATAAAATCTTTTCATTAGTTAAATCGTTGGCATCAAAGTTTTCATCTAATAGACCAACATCGCTAACTTCGCGATAAGTTGTTAATAGGGAAGAGATTTCTAATTTTCCAGGAGGGCCATATAAAGTTATATCATCAGGAATTTCAATTGCGATATCAAAATTAACGGTCTCTAGTATTTTTGGTAAATTATGAGCCATAATTCTAGATTTTGAAATAGCTTCCGCTAAATTATCAATATCTTCATTTTCTAAACTAGCGGCATTAAAGTTTTCATCGAGTAAACCTAGTTGAGTAACATCGCGATAGGCAGTTAGCAAGGATTCAATTTCAATTTTTCCATTAGGACCTCTTAAAGTTAAATCTTCGGGAATTTCAATTCTAACGCCTAGTTCGATCGTTTCAAAAATTGAAGGGATGTTATCAGCCATAATTTTTGAGTTTGAAATAGAAAGCGCCAATGACTCGATATCTTCATTTGTCATTAGTCCAGCATCAAAATCTTCATCTAGTAAACCTAAGATACTAACATCACGATAAGCAGTTAGTAAAGATGAAATTTCTAAATAACCATTATTACCTTCAAAACTAACATCTTCAGGAATTTCAATCGTCATACCAAAATCGATTGTTTCAATAATTAATGGAATATTATGAGACATTATTTTTGAACTTGAAATAGAGGTTGCTAATGAATCGATATCTTCATTACTTAAATTTGCAGCATCAAAGCTTTCTTCTAATAAACCAATGGCGGAAACATCACGATAAGCAGTTAATAAAGCAGTTATTTCGATTTTTCCTTCGGCACCTTCAAATACGACATCCTCTGGAATTACAATTTCCATACCAAAGTCAATTTCTTTGACAACCAATGGAATATTATGGGCCATAATCTTTGAATTAGAAATTGATGTGGCGATTGAATCGATATCCTCATTACTTAAATCAGCCGCATTAAATCCTTCGTCTAAAAGACCTAAAGCACTAATATCACGATAAGCAGTCAATAAAGAAACAACTTCGGTCCTACCAGCTTCACCAGCGAAAGTGACAGTTTCAGGTATTTCTATATTAATTCCAAAATCAATTGATGTAAGTATAATAGGAATATTATGCGACATAATAATTGAAGTAGAAATAGAAGTAGCTAACTCATTAATAGCCTCATTACTTAATAAAGCGGCATCAAATGATTCATCAAATAATTCGTTTTCAATTAAAACTTTAAATGCCGTTAATAAAGCGCTAATTTCAGCTTTACCGTTTTCACCATAAAAAGTAACTGAAGATGGAATCTCAATTGTAAATGGTAACTCAAAACTATCTGTTAGTGTTAAAATAAAGTCTTTATCTAAAGAATCAATTAATTCACTGCTAGAAATTCTAGTTGCTAATTTTTCGATATTTTCAGCTGTAAATAAATCTTTTGTGTCAAAATCTTCACCTAATACACCGACATCTAATAAAACTTTGGCAATCAAAGCTAAATTAGTAAATTCTTTAGCATTGAAATTGTTTTCGAATGCTTCAGCAGTTATGATACCGCTAAATTCTTCTGGCAGTTGGTTAATTAATAAATCAAAAATAAGGTTAGAAACTAACTTCGTATTATTGTCTAAAATGTTAAAGGTAAAAATGCTTTCAATAAGGTTTTTGATTTGTAAATCGGTAATTCCTTGAATGAATTCGGCTTCTTGAAAATTAGATAAATCATCAATTGAAGTAATATCTAAATCAGTAATTACCGAATAAACATGGGCAATGTTTTTAAAATCATTAATTAAGTCATCGCTAGTTGGCTTAATTATATCGGTTGACTCAATATTATAATCAACAATTAAAGTTTGAATTTCATCTAAATTTAACAAGAAATTTAATGCAATTGGTAAACCTTTCTTTAATAGGTCTAACTCAGCTAATTTATCAAAAATCTCAGTTGCTTGTTCATCTGTTAGAATGAAAATATTATCTTGAATTTCACCTACAAATTCTATACCTTTAAGTAAGATAAGTGCTTCAGTAATTACAACAAAGTCGTTTGAAATATTAACGGTTTTTAAGGCATTAAGAGTTAAATCTTCCTCATAACCTTCTAAAAGATCGTTTGGTACTAAAAATTCATGGTATACATATTCCATTGCAATAGAAGCAACAACTTTGATAATTTTAATTTTACTTAAACGTTGACCAATACTAAGAATTTTCTCATCGTCAATGTTTTTTAAGATGTTTTGATCGATTTCAGTTATGCCATCGGTTGCCTCTAATACGATATTAACAATACCAATTACGTTTTCAACCTCTTCTCTAATTTTAATAGTTACAGTTTCATCACCGGTTTTAGTTTTAATTTTAAACAGCGAATCAAATAACTTAGTATCGATAAAGCTATATGTTTTTCCAAGTATAGTTGTTCTATAACCACTAATAAAGGATAATACATCGCTTAAAAACGCAAATTCTTCTGGGAATTCAATCCCGCCTAAGATGTCATCATCATCATCAATATCGTCTTCTTCATTTGCAGAGGCAATTAGATGATCTAATGATTGAGTATTAGAAGCATCGCCTTGGAAAGAAGAAGCAAAATCTAATATGGTAGTTACGCTTGATGCGAAAGAAGAAATTCCCGACATAGGAATTGATAATAGCAATAATAAAACCATGCCTTTAACAGCACCTACTAAAGCGCCCAGCAAGCGATGTTTTTTCGGTTTTTTACGATTATCAGCCACATCAACTTCGCCATTATTTTTCTTTTTCTTACTCTTCTTGTTTTTCTTAGGTTTAATAATTAACCAAATAATCCAAGCAATGAACTTAAATAATGAGAAATTTAAAATAAGTAAGACTATCCATAAAATAATTGAAACAACCATTTTAAAAATCCCAAATATTAACATTAATGATTCGGAATCAGTTTCAAATAAAAAAGCTTGTTCCGGAAAAAAATGCGCTAATATTTCAGGAAGCGAGGCTCTTATGGTTGTAATTTCTACCTCAAAATCAGTCAAATATTGGTTGACAAAAGAAAGATTCACATTTAAAAGACCATTGGCAATTAAAGGAATAGTTATTGCGCCTACAACCAAGATTATTATGAAAAATGAAGTCATGAAAGTAGTTTTAAACAATCCATTTATAAAACCAAACAGAATTGTTATTAGCAATATAACACCACACAAGATATTAAAATATAAGAATAAATCATCTGCGGTTATTGTAAAATCAAACATGCGTCCACATCCTTTACTAAATTATTA
>CAZRWC010000059.1:0-6040 GCA_964603705.1 uncultured Acholeplasmataceae bacterium | reverse complement strand
ATTGATGAAAACATTAACTTAGGCGATCTGCCTTCTTATACTGGTACTACACCCGAAAAACTTGAAACAGCGGAATTTTATTACACTTTTATAGGCTGGAGTCCAGAAATAACTATTGTCAGTGAATCTATAATCTATACCGCTATATTTAGTTCCCATAAAAAAAGCTACTCAGTAGTTTTTAAAAACCATGATGAATCGATTTTAAGCGAACAATTTATTGAATATGGCTCAAGTGCAACTCCCCCTAAAAATCCTGAAAAAGCCGGATTTAGCTTTAATGGTTGGGATAAAGATTACCAATCGATTAAAGAAGATATGGTTATTTATGCCCTTTACAAAGAAAACTTATTAACAATTACTTGGAAAAATGATAACGGAAAAATTTTAGACATTAATGAAAATGTTAAATTAGGCGAAACGCCTACTTATACCGGTCCTACACCTGTAAAAACCGCAACCGCTGAATTTGATTATACTTTTAAGGGCTGGACGCCAGTAATAAAACCGGCTACTAACTCTACCACTTATACCGCAACTTATAATGCAACTAAAAGAAGTTATTCTGTAATCTTTAAAGATTATGATGATTTAGAATTGCTTAAAACAACCGTTCCTTATGGTACAAATGTCTTACCGCCACCAAATCCAAACCGTAAGGTGGGCCATCATTTTGCCAATTGGGACGAAGATTTTTCTTTTATTACTAAAGATACAATCGTTTATGCAATCTATGAAATTAATACTTATACTGTCGTTTGGAAAAATGATGAAGGAGACATTTTACAATTTGATGAAGATGTCCCCTATTTAACCACGCCTGAATATATTAGAGATATTCCTATCAAAGTCGGTGGAGAACACTTTATTTATGAATTTATTGGCTTTTCTCCAAAGATTTCTCCGGTCGTTAAAAATATCACTTATATCGCCCAATTTAAACCTATTTATGACTATCCTGACTATTACATTCTTCTAACAGATGCTGATTTTGTTGGAGAAGGTGATGGATGGGTTATCTATAATAGTAATTATGAATATATTATTATTCCTGAATATATTAAGGGTATAAAAGTTACAAAAGTAAGTCTCAATCGAAATACTCGATTATTACAAAACAAACCTTTTGTAAAAGGTGTAGTCTTTGAAAATCCCCACAATATTACTGATGTTTCGTTTTTGTTTTATAAACACCAAAGTGAAGAAATCGAACTAGATTATTTATATTTACCAAATATCACCACAACCGAAAGTATGTTTGAAAGTTCTAAAGCACTTTCTTTAGACTTAAGTTCTATAGAGACATCTAATGTAACAAAAATGAATGCCATGTTTAAGAGCGCAGAAGCAAAATCAATTAATTTTACCGGATTTAACACTCAAAAAGTAACCAATTTTAAAGAAATGTTTGCAGGTTCTCATGCTGAAGCGCTAGATTTAAGTTCTTTTGACACAACAAACGCCATTTCAATGGAGGAAATGTTTCATCTTGCTCATGCTCTTAGTATTGATCTAAGTTCTTTTAATACCTCAAAGGTTTCAAATATGAATCTTATATTTTATGGTTCAAAGGCACTTGCGCTAGATTTAAGTTCTTTTGATACTTCGCTAATTACTAGTATGATAAGTATGTTTGCCTTTTCAGAAGCTTTAACCATTGATCTAAGTTCTTTTAACACTTCAAATGTTATTGATATGAGTTATATGTTTAGTCAAGCTAAAGCCTTATCTTTAGATTTAAGTTCTTTTGATACTTCAAAAGTTTATAATATGGATCGAATGTTTTATTGGTCAAGAGCTAAAAGTATTGACTTTTCAAGTTTTAACACCTCAAAAGTATCTAACATGAGTTCAATGTTTGAACGCTCGCGGGTTGAAATACTTGATTTAAGTACTTTTGATTTTTCTGGTTTACTTTTTGCTTCTTCTATCTTTAAAAACTGTGCCGCAACAATTGGTTATCTTGCTACCCAAGAACTTTGTGAGAGGTTTAATAAACAAGTAAATATCTTTGTTGTTAAGTAACTTATCAACAAATAAGAAAAAGCCCCGACATCAAATTGGGGTTTTTTTAACTTAAAAAATAAATTTATACTTTATTGGTGTTAAATGTTTATATTTTTTTAAAGACTTGTATTGTCTGTTTTTAATTTGGTATACGGTATTTAAGCCGTACCACCTTTTGGTTTTGTTACTATCGTAATAGTGATATCTCCGGTCATTTTGGTAATTCTATAGGTGTTCTCACCAAGTTCTTCTGGTAGTTTTAGGTTTTTATAGTTGTCTTTAGGGGTTATAGTAATACTAGCTACTTCATAGCCTTCTAATAGAGTCACCCTAAAGTTAATTTGACCGTTACCACCAATATCGACCTCACCAGTGTCGGAATTTCTGGCAAGTGCCAAAGTTGTCACTTTCCCATTTTCATAGTCTTGGGCATCATAAACCGTTACTATTACGTTATCGTCTAAAACAAAAGTGCCCTTGAAACCTTCAATATTTGAAGACTCGCCTTCTTTTTTAGTAGTAACCGCGACTGTTACAGCACCAGTTATCTTAGTAATTCTATAAGTATTTTCACCTAGTTCATCTGGTAGTTTTAAATTTTTATAATTAGCAGTCGGGGTAGCCAATACATTAACCAATTCATAACCTTCTTTGACATTAACTTTAAAATTAACTTGGCCCTCGCCACTAATATCAATTTCCCCAGTTAAAGAATCTCTAGCATAGGCGGTTGTAGCGACTATCCCATCGGTATAGTCTTTCGTTTCAAAAATAGTTACCGTAACGTTTTCATCCAAATCAAAAGTTACTTGAAATCCTTCTTCATTAGTCGCTGTTCCTACTTCTTTAGTAGTAATAGCTACCACAACCTCACCAGTAACTTTAGTAATTCTATAAGTGTTTTCGCCAAGTTCACTTGGAAGTTTTAAATTCTTATAATTAGAAGTCGGTGTAGCAAGTATATTAGCTATTTCAAAACCTTCTTTTAGACTAACTTTAAAATTAACTTGTCCATCGCCACTCATATCAATCTCACCGGTTTCAGAATTTCTAGCAAAAGCTGATTTTACTTCTTGACCAGCTTGATATTCCTGAGTATCAAAAACCGTCACCGTTACATTTTCATCCATTTCAAAAGTTATTATAAAGCCTTCCACAACTTTGGAAACAACAACATTTAATTCTAAATCTTTTTTTACTCCCTTAATAACAAATAAGTTTAAATCTTTGTCGTTTTCTATTTCATCGATTTTCTCGATTGAATCACTATCAAACTCAAATTTAGAAATTTCATAGCCTTTAGAAATTTTCAAAGAAAAATAAACATCGCCGTTTCCATCTTTTAATAATTTTCCGGTTTGAAAATCCTTAGAATACGCTTCTTTAGTTTCTTGTCCGTCTTTTATTTGATTGGTTGGATAAACTGTAACTACGGTATTGCCATCGGTTACAAAGTTAACTTTATAACCCTCTGCTTCATTACCTTTACAAGAAATTAAAAAAACAACCAAAATAAAACTAAAAATTGTAAAAGAGATTTTTTTAATAAGATTCATATGATCAACTCCTATACTAAACTATATTTTCATTATAACAAATTATAGAAACAAATGACATTTTATTTTTTATTATTTCTATTTTGTCAATGACATTAAAGTGTTAGGTTAGCTTTATTTAACGACCGGACCTAAAAGCTTAAAGGCTGGCATTGTTTGTAAATATACTTTCCCTGGGCCTTTTAATATTGTATGGAAAAAACCCTCTCCACCAAAAAACATATTTTTAGCACCTCCAACAGTTTTAATTTCCATTTTAACTGTTGCTTCCATCCCCGCAACATGTCCTGTGCTTACGACTAAAGTTTCATTGTTTGCTAATTCTTTGATTATGCATGATCCATCTATTTCTAAAAAAGCGGTACCTTCACCCGATAGTTTTTGCATAATAAAGCCTTCTCCACCAAAAATACCCGTTCCTATTTTTTTATTTAGAAAAACCGATAATTCAACACCTTCAGTAGATGCCAGATATGACCTTTTTTGTGCAATGAACTCATTGTCTTTATTTATATCAATCGGTATTATTGAACCAGGAAAAGAAGATGCAATTGATATTTCAGAATCATCTTTTAAAGCAGTATAATGATTTAAGAACATTTTTTCACCCATAAACATTCTGCCAATAGCTTTACCAAGCCCACCAGCAATTGTTTCCATCTTAATATCTGCGCTCATCCAAGACATTCCACCGGCTTGAGTTATGATCTTTTCTCCCTTATTAAGAGAAAATTTTAAAACCGGCAATTCTCCTCCTTGAATTTTATATTCCATAATATTCCTCCTTTTTTAGATTTATAGTATAGCACAACAGATCATTTTTAGATAGCTTCTAAAAAGAATTTATTTAAGATATCCCAACTATAAGTTTTCTCTTCAACAAGATTGGTTGCAATATTTTTTAGATACTTTAATTTTTCTTCAATATAATCATTTAATGCTTGAAACTTTGTTGTAATGCCAATTTCAGATTGTTCTATTTTTAGTTGAAGAAGTTTTTCTACCACAGGTTTTATTGATACATCTAATTCTGAATCAACTAACTCTTTGAAAAGCATTGGTGGTTGGCTCTTCTTATTAACTATCCACTGTGCCGCTAATAAAGGCCTTAACACATAAAAATATTTTTTTATTCGCACATTTGGCGTCTTTAAATAGCTTCGATAGTTTGACTCTGCCATATTTAAGTAGTGAAATAAACTACTTTTACATGAAAAGAAATTTGGCATTAATGATTTAAACTTCAAGAGCAAATCTGATTCCATATATACTATCGGCGATGAACACCACTCAAAAACAGTTGGATTAGATTTATATAGAAGTCTTAAGGCTTTTTGAAGATCCCAACCATTGATATCAATTAAATCATCTATCGGGTATTCTATAACATCTCTTATAGCTTCTAATTTTAGATAATCATTTTTATTTCTAATGTAGATAAACCTTATATCATAGTCACTATCTGGTGAAGCAAAACCCCAAGCCCTACTTCCAGATTCAAAAGCGCCAATGATCTTTACGTTTTCATTTTTTTCTATTTCTTTTAACTTTTTCTTGATTATTTTATCCATTAAATACCTCCTAAAGCCTACTTGATATCTAGAACAATTATAATATATTCTAATCTTTATTTATATTTTACAATTTCTTTTTAACGCTTCTATTATACCTTCTAATTCCCATAAAAATATCTAATTTAAGTATAAAACATCTAAAAAAAAGGTTTCCCTTAATTAAGTTATTGCCATAAAAAGTTAAATCTTTTTCTTTTTTTTTCTCAGCTAAATTTATTTCATAACCTCGTGCTTCTTTTAAATCATTGCTAATCTTTAGGCCTTCTTTGGTATAAATCTTAGTTTTCCCATTCATTCTAAATTTTAATTTTCTCATTAGTTTTCCCATTATTCCCGGCATATATTCAAGTTGGCCAACACTATTTACATAAACCACCGGAACATTAAAAGCATCTTTATACAAGTTAGAAAAATAGTCGTTTGTTTTAGTTTCTTCGAAATCTTTTTTAGGATTTGCCGGACTTCCATGTGGAAATACAATTAAAGAAATTTTTTCGTCTTTGATATTTTGATAAAAGTGTTTGCGTCTAGAGTCATAACAAATAGCGACAGCTACATTTCCAAATGGAGTTTTAATAATATTGTTATATTTACCTCTTTTAAAAACCGCTGCTTCTCCTTCGCTTTTTGTAACAATACCATAAGCTTGTTTTTTATCAGCAATTAGATAGCGATTATAATAATTTTCGTCTTCATAATCTACATATCCTACGCCAATAAATGTATTATATTTTTCAGCCAGTTTGATAGCCCATAACGAAGTATCTTGGCCCATTTGATCGGCATATTCCCATATCTTTTGATTTGGCATGTAGCTGCATATTGCCAATTCTGGTAGTAAGACTAAATCTGGATCAGGAAGTTTAGAAATCAATAATTCAATATATTCTTTTCTTTCTTTTA
>CAZRWC010000058.1:0-6192 GCA_964603705.1 uncultured Acholeplasmataceae bacterium | reverse complement strand
TCTGTTTTGTCTTTAGTTTTAGCGCTTCTTTTTGGAATTTTATTTACGATTGCGATTGGCGGAGCCGATATGCCGATTGCAATTTCTTTGTTAAATAGTTTTTCAGGACTTGCAGCGGCAATTTCAGGGTTAGCAATTAATGAATTATTACTAGTTGCTTTTGGTGGAATAGTTGGAGTTTCAGGTTTAATTTTAACAGAGATTATGTGTAAGGCAATGAATAAAACTGTCTTTGATGTTTTATTAGGCAAAACTACAATCAAAGGCGATACCATAACAACCACCCAAAATTTAGATGATTTAATAAGTGATGATAGCCTATCAATAGAAGAAGTACTTAATATATCAAACAATATTATAGTTGTACCTGGTTATGGAATGGCAGTAGCCCAAGCGCAATCACTTGTCAAAGATTTAAGCAATCGATTTAAAGATAGTGGCAAAGATGTGAAATATGCCATTCATCCAGTAGCGGGACGAATGCCAGGGCATATGAATGTTTTATTAGCAGAAGTTGGGGTTGACTACGATGATTTATATGACTTAGAACATATAAACGATCAGTTTAAAAATAGCGATTTAGTTATTGTTGTAGGTGCTAATGACGTCATAAATCCGGCGGCTAAAAGTGAAGTCGATACTCCGATTTATGGGATGCCGGTTTTAAATGTTGAGGAAGCAAAGCATATATTTATTTTCAATTATGATTTAAAACCTGGTTATTCTGGGGTTGAAAACGAGTTATATAAAAGAAAAAAAGGGATTTATTTCTTCCTTGGAGACGCCAAGGAAACCTTAAAAGATTTTATAAATAAACTTTGATTATTATAATGGCACCCAAATTAGGTGCCATTTTTTATTAATTATGTTATATTAAGAGAAGTGACTATTTTAAGATAGTTTTTTATTATGGGGTGTAGCGATGAAAAAAGCAATTAAAAAATTTATTGGTGATAAGCAATTTTATAAGATGGCACTGGCGATTATTATACCGGTGGTTATTCAACAAGTAATTTTATCGATAGCAGGTTATGTTGATAATTTGATGGTAAACTCATATTCTCAAACTGCCTATGCTGGTGTATCGACAGCAAATAGATTTATGTTTTTGATTAACTTTTTTTGGATCGGTTTAGCTTCAACTATTTCGATTTTTATCGCTCAATATTTCGGAGCAAAAGATAAAGATAAGTTAACCGGCACGATTCAATTAGCATTAATAATTGGTATCGTCTTAGGTGTTTTATCGATGTTTTTAATTTATTTTGCTGGGCCACTTGTAATCAAACTTTTTATTAATGGCAATGGTCAAGAAGAATTAGATGCTATTTCACATGGTACCACCTACATTAGATTTATATCATATGGCGCGATATTTATGTTGTTAAATTTCATGGTTTCAATTATCTATCGTTCATTAGGAAAACCAAAAATTCCGATGTTTATTGGCGTGTTTGGAATTGTCATAAATATAGCTTTAAATGCAATCTTAATTTTTGGTTATTTAGGGGCACCAGCGCTAGGCGCAAAAGGAGCAGCAATCGCCACGGTTATCTCAAAAATAATCGAACTTATTTTATTAATTTTAGTAGCGCTTATTTATGATAAAGATAAGTATTTAATCAAGATATTTAAGAAAAATTATTTAACAAAAAGCTTTCTAAATCTCTATTTTAAAAAGGGCGCACCGATAGTTTTAAATGAGATTCTTTGGGCAGTTGGGGTTCAAATTTTAGCAAGATTAATTACAGGTGGTAATCTCGCTTGGCTAACATCATTTAATTATTCTCAAAATGTAACGGATTTATTTTTTGTCTATTATGCGGGTATTGCAACCGGAACAGCAGTTTTAGTTGGTGCGGCTTTGGGTGAAGGTGATTTCGAAAAAGCCAAGGATTATGCTAATAAATTAATTGGTGTGATGTTTGTAGCTAGTGTTATCGCGATTATTTTATTAATTGGTCTATCGCCTTTGTTATTATTGGTTTTAACACCGGTAAACGAATATTATTGGTCAGCCTATTATATGATCCTTGTAACCTCGATTTTTATCGTTTTATATGGCTTTAATGCGATGGTTTATTATATTTTAAGAGCCGGTGGGGACTCGTTAAGGGCTTTCCTACTGGATCAACTCCCTACATACCTACTTGGTATACCTCTAGCGTTTTTATTACATCAAATGGAGCCGAAATGGCAAATTGGCCTTGTAGCTATATTTGCGTTTACCCGTATTGTTGATGTAGTTAAGGTCTTTTTCTCGTTTTATCTTTATAAAAAGGAGACTTGGGTCGTAAATTTAACCAAATTAGAGCAAATAACAACTTCTTTTTAATTTTTACTATATAAATTTAAAATTTAGTGCTATAATGATTTTAGAATCATAGTATTTTTGATGGAGTAATGCTATTATGAATAAGAAAAAGACATTTATTACCTTCATATTCGTCAATATTTCCATTATTGCGGTGGCTTTTTCACTTTTTCATTTTTTCATCGTACAAGTGAAGAAAGCTGAAGCCAAAGCCATTATTGAGCAATACCAGCAAAGTATGCTTGATAGTTCATATACAACAATTCAGACACTTTTTGAGGATTTAGCGTATTTAAATGAACGTTTTGACATCGACTATCTAACCCAATATGTTAGTGATAATGCGTCTATAAGGCGATTCGTATATTTTTTTGAATATGATAATGAAGGTTTTGAGTATTTAGATTTCAAAATTTCTTTTGCTGATGACGATTTAGCAATTTATAATTTTGGTTTCTTTGATCAATATTTTTATGTGTTTAATGAAGAAATAATTGGTATTTCAAAAATAAATACCGTTTTTGGCCAAATATTGGCCCAAAGTAGTGCAAACAACGCGTTTTTGATGAATAAAAACGGTTTGATATATTTTCACCTTGATGAACGAATTGCCACTAAAGCGCTTCATGAGTATGTTTCTAAGGTCAATACTACTGATTATATGACAAATGAGTTTAAAAATGGTGAACCGGTCTATTTTGAGACAAAAATCGATAATAACTTAGTTGGAGTTAGTTTTTATCACATTAAAGATTATCCTTTTTTGTATCTAGGTCAAGTATTTTCTATCGAAATCTTAAACTCTGAATTATTTAAACACAATGTGATTTATGGAACCATATTAGTTTTCGTGGTATTTTCTAATTTGTTTTTATTAATTTTTTTATATCGAAAATATTATTTACAAGATAGTTTCTTCGGTGGTTTAGTAAATACCAAATTTAAAACTAATTCATTTTTAGTGGTTTTAAATAAGCATGGTGATGTTATTAGAGTTAGTAGAAACATGAACGATATCATTCATCATAGCACCAAATATAACATCAATGATTTTAAAAATCAAAGTAATACTTTAACAGCATTTGAATCTATTATTGAGGGTAATCCCTTTGACTTAATGATGAAAGAAAATATTATTAGATTTCACGTTTTAAAAAAAGGTAAATTGTTTTATTTACTAGGAGAATTAATCACTAGTGATGGGGAATAAAAACCTTTTAAAAATATTAGGCAAATAACTAAAAAAAGAAAGGACGAATAATTGATTTTAAAAGTCAATTAATTCAGAAATGATAACATGATAAAATTGATTTTAAATGGCGATCCAAGTAAAGCAACTGAAGTAATAGTTTTAATATCTGTAACAGCAGTTTTAATTACATTATCAGTTCTAATCTTTTTTAGAGTTCGAAAAAACTTTCAAAAAGAAAAAGAAAAGAAACAAGCGAAAGTTTCAGGAACTTTAACTTGGACAGAAATGAGATCATTGATCAGCACTTATATTTCTTCACCGGATAATAAAAAATATTATTTGGCTTATATCGATATGGATAAGTTTTCAAATTTTACAACTGTCTTTGGAGCAAAAGAAGGTTTTGAATTAATCAATTTAATTGCTGAAAAAATCTTAACTGTTTTACCAAGAAAAACTTTTTTAGCCAGATTTAAATATTCGCACTTCATTGCTTTTTTTCCTAACAATTACGATATGGAAGATGTCAATATGATTGCTAATGAAATCTTAAATATTTTTAGAAAAGGTCTAACTAATTTTAGAAATGTTGATATTGACATGACCTCATCGATTTGTGTTGGCGAATATCCAAATCACGGAAGAACCCTTGATTTATTAGTTGAATCATTACGTTTAGGAATTTTACAATTAAAGCGAAGTGGTGGAGATGATGTCTTGATTTATTCTGGTCGTTTAATTCAAACGGTAAGAGACGTCGAATATTCAAGAGAATTAGAAACCGCAATCGAAAACAAAGAATTTAGATTATACTATACCCCTGCCTATAATTTGACTAATAATGATGTTGAGGTTTTAATTACTGAAACAAGGTGGCATCACCCTGAAAAAGGAATTATTAATCCTCAAAAGTTTATGAACTATATGGAAGAAACTGGCGATATACTTTGGATTGGTGAATGGGGCTTTGATTCAATTGTTAGAAAGATTTTACAATTTAGAGATAAACATAAAAATATCCCGCTATTTAGTTTTAAAGTCAGTCCTAAACAATTAACTAGCGAAAAGCTAATTTCTTATATGCAAAAGGCTGTAAAAAGATTTAAAATTGATCCTGGCACAATCGTAATAGAAATAGGCGAATATTCGCTATTTGAAAAAGATACGATTATTTTTAAAAACATTGCTGAACTAAAGAAAATTGGTTTTAAATTAATAGTCGTTGAATTTTCAATGGAACCTAGAAATTTCCATATTTTAAAAACACTAGATTTTCATGCGGTTGGCCTAGACTTTAATATGTTTGAAACAATTTTAAATGCTAGCGAAGGATATTTTAAACAACTAATCGATTTTATTAGAGAAGAAGATAGAATATTAGTTTGCACTAATATCGATACAAAAGAGCAAGCTGATATAGTTACAAAATATCAGGTAAAATATGCTTCAGGTGAGTATTATCAAACGGCATTAAACGGTAATGATATTTTAGAATTACCGCTAAATCGTGAAGGATAAATGACAAATGTAATAATTTAAGATGATAAAACGCTCAAAAAAGTCTTTTACTAACATTTTATAATTATATATGATATCATAGTTACGCTCGCGCGTATAAGCGCATATAAGCGCGTATGAGGCTGTATTATGAAATAATACAAGATAAAACGTTTAAAAGGGAGTGTTTAGAATTAAAGCTTCAGATCTGTTTGTAAAACCGAAGAAACAAAAAAGAAGAGTATATGCTTTAATTGGTTTAATTATATCAGGCATATTTTCTGGCTTATTTATTTTTGTAACTATCTACGGTCAATATACCGGTAATTATTTAGTTACAATTACAAAAGAAGCTAAAACTAAAGGGATTGCAATATCTGAATCGATGAATTTTGACAAGAAAGAAGCAATTTTAAGAATTCAACCTTTAAACAACACCTTAGATTCATTAGATAATTTTCCAATTGAAACAATTGAAAATACTAATGGTCAGTATTTTGAAGAAAATCGTAAGGAACAAAGATATATCGCTTATACCTTTTATTTAAAAAATATTGGTGAAGAGGTTATCAACCTAAGATATAACATCAATGTGATCGATGATTACAAACAACTAGGTTCAGGGACCGCCTTCATGGTAAGAAGATATCAAATCAAGGATGAAGAACCAATTGATTTATATCACAACGTTTATTCAAAGGCGATTACGAAACAAAATCAAATTGCTGATGAAGTAATGGAGTTATTTAAACCAGGTGAAATATATCGCTTTTCCTTAATTGTTTGGTTAAGCGGTGAAGGTGAGATTGAAACTAGTCCTGACATGTTAGGAGGCGCAATTAAATTCGAATGGGTATTTAGAATTATGGATGCGGCGTAACCGATGAAAAAGTTAAAAATTTCACTGATATCACTAATATTTGTGGGAATAATTACTCTAACGGCTTCCTATGCTTGGGTTGCCTTAGCGACAGTAAACAAGATTGAAGATATCAATATTAACGCGATTGGTGATAGTTACAATTTATTAGAAATGAGTATCGATGGTAAGAATTACTTTCAAACAATACCCAAAGAAGAAATCTTACCTTACTTAAGTAAACTAAGGTTTACCGATATTACTAGTAGTGATGGAATTAATTTCTTTCAAACAAGTGACAAGAAAGAAGCGATTGTAGCAGATCGGAAG
>CAZRWC010000057.1:0-6431 GCA_964603705.1 uncultured Acholeplasmataceae bacterium | reverse complement strand
CTAAGCGCGATAGGCAATGATGTGGAAGGTTATTGGCACACGGACAGCCGTTGTCTACAGTCAAACAATTTCCACGGAGCAAGTCTATACCAAGATATTAGGCGAAAGGAGAAACTAAAATGGCAAATGAAGTAATCAAAATTAGATTGAAATCATACGATCATCGTTTGATCGATCAATCTGCAAAGAAAATCGTTGACAGTGTAGTTAGAACAGGAGCGGTCGTAAACGGACCAATTCCACTTCCAACTAAAAAAGAAATTTTTACAGTCTTACGTTCACCACACGTTAATAAAACCGCTCGTGAACAATTCGAAAGACGCACACACAAACGATTGATTCAAATTGTCAATCCAAATGCGAAAACAATCGATGCATTAATGCACATTGATCTTCCAGCTGGAGTCGACATCGTATTAAAGAAATAATTTATAAAAAAAAGAAAAGAAAGAGGTAAAACAATGGGTAAAGGAATCTTAGGTAGAAAACTAGGAATGACTCAAATCTTCGATGAAAGAGGACGTTTAATTCCAGTTACCGTCGTTGACGTTCATGACAACGTTGTGTTACAACAAAAAACTGTTGAAAAAGATGGTTATGTTGCAACTCAAGTTGGTTTTGAATCAAAACGCGAATCTTTAGCAAACAAACCAATTGCTGGGCATGTTGCGAAGGCTAATACAGCACCTAAGCGCTTCGTTAAAGAAATCCGCTTTAAAGAAGGGCACAACGTATTAGCAGAGTTAGAAGTAGGAGCTTTAGTAAGCCCTGATATATTTATTGAAGGTGATATTATTGATGTTACTGGAATTTCCAAAGGAAAAGGGTTCCAAGGAAATATCAAAAGATGGAATCAAGCAATGGGATTTGCTTCTCACGGTTCTAGATATCATCGTGGTCCAGGATCAATGGGTTCAGTTAAAGGAAAACTTAAAGGTAAACACCTACCAGGACAAATGGGAAATGAAACAACTACAATCCAAAATTTAAAGATTGTAAAAGTTGATATGGACAATCAAGTGATTTTAATTCATGGATCAATTCCAGGACCAAACAAAGGTTTAGTCATGATTAAATCAGCTGTCAAGGTTCATAAATAGGAGGCAATCATGCAAGTAACAGTTTTAAACCAAGAAGGTAAAGAAGTAAAGAAAATAAACTTAAACGAAGCTGTCTTTGGCATTGAACCTCATATGGAATCAATCTATGAGGTTGTAAAAGCTCAAAGAGCAGCGATGCGTCAAGGAACACACGCGGTTAAAACACGTGGTGAAGTAAGCGGCGGTGGTCGTAAGCCATGGCGTCAAAAAGGTACTGGTCGTGCCCGTCAAGGAACAATTAGAGCTGGTCACTGGCGTGGCGGCGGAGTAATCTTTGGACCAACACCTAGAAGTTACAAAGTTAAAACTAATCGTAAAGTAGCAAAATTAGCTTTCCGCTCATCACTATCACAATTAGTTTTAAACAAACAATTAGTTGTAATTGACAAAATAGAACTAAGCGCTCCAAAAACTAAAGAATTCTTCACCATTTTAAACAATTTAAAAGTTGAAGGAAAAGTTTTAGTAGTTGGCATGGAATTATCTGATAACTTAATTTTAGGTTCAAGAAATATTCCAGGGGTTAGCCTCAATGTAGCTAACCACGTTAGTGTTTATGATGTTTTAAATACTAACTATTTAGTATTAACAGAAGATGCGGTCAAATATTTTGAGGAGGCATTAGTATGATTAAACATTACGATATAATTAAAGAACCAATTATTACTGAAAAATCAATGCAATTAGTAGAATCAAACAACTCATATACATTTAAAGTTGATAAAAGAGCTAATAAGATTGAAATCAAAAATGCTATTGAATACGTTTTTGAAGTAACTGTTCTATCAGTAAAAACAATTAATGTATTACCTAGAAAGAAAAGAATGGGTAAATACGAAGGATATACTGCTGGTTATAAAAAAGCAGTCGTAAAATTAGTTGAAGGCGACAAAATTGAAGCGTTCAGCATTTAAAGTGAAAGGATATAGGAGGATTTAACTATGGCAGTTAAAAAATACAAGGCCACGACTAACGGTCGTCGTCACATGAGCGTATTAACTTATGAAGAAATAACATCAACAACTCCTGAAAAATCACTACTTGAGCCAATAAAGAAAACCGGTGGTCGTAATAACCAAGGATCTATAACCGTTCGTCATATCGGCGGCGGCGCTAAAAGAAAGTATCGAGTAATTGATTTTAAAAGAAATAAAGATGATATCCCAGCGAAAGTAGCAACCGTCGAATACGATCCAAATCGTAGCGCAAATATTGCTTTACTACATTATCTAGATGGAGAAAAAAGATATATCTTACATCCACAAGGCTTAAAAGTTGGAGATACCGTCTTATCAGGTGAAAAAGTTGATATTAAAGTTGGTTATGCATTACCACTAAAAAGCATTCCAGTTGGTTCAATTGTTCATAACATTGAATTAAAACCAGGAAAAGGCGGACAAGTTGCCCGTTCAGCCGGAACATCAGCTCAAATACTTGGTCGTGAAGAACGTTATGTTTTAATTAGACTTCAATCTGGAGAAGTACGCAAATTTTTAGATACTTGCCGCGCAACAATCGGACAAGTAGGAAATGAATCACATGAATTAGTTGTAATTGGTAAAGCCGGTCGCAATAGACATAAAGGTATCAAACCTCACGTAAGAGGTTCAGCGATGAACCCAGTTGACCACCCTCATGGTGGTGGTGAAGGTAGAGCGCCAATCGGCCGTAAAGCACCAATGACTCCATGGGGTAAGAAAACTCGTGGTGTTAAAACTAGAAAAGCTAAAAAAGCATCTACAGACTTAATCGTACGTCGTAGAGCAAGCAAATAGGAGGAAGGAAAAATATGTCACGTTCAGTTAAAAAAGGTCCATTTTGTGACTTACACTTAATAAAAAAAGTGCGCGAACAAAATAAACTAAATCAGAAAAAAGTGATCCAAACTTGGTCAAGAAGATCAACGATTTTTCCTGAATTCGTTGGACACACTATAGCAATTCATAATGGTAGAGAACACGTTCCAGTTTACATTACTGAAGATATGGTAGGTCATAAACTTGGCGAGTTTGCCCCAACTAGAACTTATCGCGGACATTCAAAAAGCGATAAAAGAGTTGGACGTTAGGAGGAATGAACATGTTAGATATACAACCAACAGTTGCCAAAGCTACTGCTAAAACAGTTCGCATTACCCCTCGTAAAGCTAGACTTGTTATTGACTTAATTAGAGGTAAAGACGCTAAAGAAGCGGAAGCAATCTTAATGTTTACTCCAAGAGGTGCTTCACCAATCATATTAAAGGTATTAAAAAGCGCAATTGCTAATGCTGAAAATAATTTAAGCTTAAATGTCGAAAAATTATATGTTAAAGAATGTTATGTTGGCGAAGGTGTAAGACTTAAAAGAATGTTACCAAGAGCTAAAGGCTCAGCGGATGTCATTCAAAAAAGAACTTCACACATTACCGTTATCGTAGCAGAAAGAGAGTAAGGTGAGAAAAGATGGGTCAAAAAGTAAATCCAATTAGTTTAAGACTTGGTATTATTCGTAACTGGGATGCCCAATGGTATGCTAGTAATAAAGAAGTTAAACTATTAGTAAAAGAAGACTATTTAATTAGAGATCATATTGCAAAAACTTACCGTAACGCTTCTCTTTCTCACATTGAAATTGAAAGACTAAAAGGTAAAGACAAAGATAAAGTTAGAATTAGATTACACACAGCTAAACCGGGTGTAGTATTAGGTGTTAACGCTGAAACAAAAGATAAAGTTGTTAATGAACTAGAAAAATTAACCGACAAAGATGTTACATTAAATGTCATTCAAATTAGACGTCCAGAAAGAAACGCTCAAATTGTAGCAGATCAAATTGCACGTCAACTTGAACAAAGAGCATCATTTAGAAGAGTTCAAAAAATCTCAATTCAAAGAGCCATGAAAGCCGGCGCAAAAGGAGCTAAAACATTAGTTTCAGGTCGTTTAGGCGGAGCAGAAATGGCTAGAAGCGAAGGATATTCAGAAGGACAAGTTCCTCTACACACTTTAAGAGCAGATATTGATTATGCAACTGCTGAAGCCCTAACTACCTATGGTATTTTAGGCGTAAAAGTTTGGATTTATAACGGTGAAGTATTACCAGGCCAAACTAGAGAAGGTAATCAAAAACTTGAAGAAGAAAAATTCGGTCGTTCACAAGGAAAACCAGGAGCACGTCGCCCAAGACCTGCTAAAGATCAAGCACAACGCAAACCTCGTGAAGCTAAACCAGAAGGTGAAGTTAGAGTTAAAAGAGAAAGACGTTCTGAAGATGACAAAGGAGGAAGATAATTATGTTGATGCCAAAAAGAACTAAATATCGTCGTCCTCATCGCATTAGCTATGAAGGAAAAGCTAAAGGTAAAAACGAAATTATTAATGGCGATTACGCTTTAATCGCTTTAGAAGGAAATTACATTACTTCTCAACAAATTGAAGCGGCTCGTATCGCTATGACAAGACACATGAAAAGGTTAGGAAAAGTTTGGATTAACATTTTCCCACACTTAGCAAGAACAAAAAAACCATTAGAAGTACGTATGGGTTCTGGTAAGGGTGCACCTGATCACTGGGTAGCTGTTGTTAAAGAAGGTAAAATTATGTTTGAAATCGCCGGAGTTTCAGCTGAAGTAGCAAAAGAAGCGCTAAGATTAGCCTCACATAAATTACCTATTAAGACAAAAATAGTTAAAAGAGGTGACCAATAATGAAAGCCAATGAACTAAGAAAGTTCACAAATGAAGAACTAACGACTAAAATAGTCGACTTAAAAAAAGAATTATTTAACTTACGCTTTCAATTAGCTGTTGGACAACTTGAAGATACTGCTAGAATTAAGAAAGTTAGAAAAACAATCGCGGTAATGAACACTATCATTACTGAACGTAAATAGGAGGGAACAAAGATGGAAAGAAATAGTCGTAAAGTATATCGTGGCATAGTTGTTTCTGATAAAAGCGAAAAGACCATATCTGTCGCTGTTACCAACTATCGTATGCATCGTTTATACGGAAAAAGAACGAAAGTAACTAAGAAGTTTCACGCGCATGATGAAAATAATGACGCGCGCGTAGGAGACTACGTCGCAATTCAAGAAACTAGACCACTTTCAAAAACAAAAAGCTTCCGCTTACTTCGCATCATAACTAGAGCGCAAGTAGCCGAAGAAATTACTCCTGAAGCAGTTGAAATCGGAGGACTAGATGCATGATACAACAAGAAAGTAGATTACTAGTTGCTGATAATAGTGGTGCTAAAGAAGTATTAGTTATTAAAATTCCCGGTGGCTCAAGAGTTAAATATGCTAACGTTGGAGACGTTATCATTGTAACTGTTAAAAAAGCCGCTCCAGGAAGTGCACTTAAAAAAGGCGAAATCGTTAAAGCGGTAATCGTAAGAACTAAATATGGTCTTAGAAGACCTGATGGCACTTACATTAAATTTGATGAAAACGCAGTTGTAATTATTAAAGAAGACTTAACACCACGTGGTACCCGTATTTTTGGGCCAGTGGCTAGAGAGTTAAGAGAAAGAAACTTTATGAAGATTGTTTCTCTAGCTCCAGAAGTTTTATAATAGGAGGGTTTTATGAAAATCAAAACAGGTGATACGGTCGCTATCATAGCTGGTAAAGACCAATTTACTACCGATAAAAAAGGTAATAAAGTGCGTAACTCTGGAGTAGTCCTAAAAACTTATCCTAAAACAGGACGTGTTGTAGTTAAAGGCGTTAATATTGTTAGTAAACATGAAGCACCTTCTCAAACTAATGAAAAAGGTGGAATTAGACAAACCGAAGCTCCAATCCACGTTTCTAATGTAGCTTTAATAGATCCAAAAACTAACGAACCAACTAAAGTAGGTATTAGAGTAGTTGATGGTAAAAAAGTTAGATTTGCTAAAAAATCTGGCACTAATATTGATAAGGTTAAATAGGAGGAATAACAATGAAACCAAGATTAAAACAATTATATAATGATAAAGTTATTCCAGAACTAGTTAAAGAATTTAATTATCACACCGTTATGCAAGCACCTAGACTTGAAAAAATAGTTGTTAACATGGGTGTTGGTGATGCAGTTTTTAACAATAAGGTTATCGATGACGCAGTAAACGAACTTACAACAATTACTGGCCAAAGACCAGTAGTTACAAAAGCTAAAAAATCAATCTCAAACTTTAAATTAAGAACAGGTATGCCAGTTGGAGTTAAAGTAACTCTAAGAGGTGACAGAATGTATTATTTCTTAGATAAATTAGTTTCAATTTCTCTACCAAGAGTTCGTGACTTTAGAGGCGTTTCAAAAGATGCTTTTGATGGTCGCGGTAATTATACCTTAGGTATTAAAGA
>CAZRWC010000056.1:0-6524 GCA_964603705.1 uncultured Acholeplasmataceae bacterium | reverse complement strand
CCTAATAACATCAACTTTTTCAAAAACAATTACTTTCATATCAGTTAAATTTTTTAAGATATTTAAAGCATCTTTTAAGCCTGAAAATTTACCGGTTGGTAAATCAACTTGTGATGGATCTCCTGTCACAACCATAATAGAATTAAAACCTAAACGGGTTAAAAACATTTTCATTTGCGCAATAGTGGTATTTTGTGCTTCATCTAAAATGATAAATGCATCTTCTAAAGTTCTACCTCGCATATAAGCTAGCGGAGCAATTTCAATCGTTTTCTTTTCGACTAAAGCAGATGTCGTTTCTACCCCAAGCATTTCGTATAAAGCATCATAAATTGGAATTAAATAAGGATCGACTTTTTCCTTTAAATCTCCTGGTAAAAACCCTAATGATTCCCCGGCTTCAACGGCTGGTCTAGTAATAATAATTTTTTTAATTTTTCCCTCTTTTAAAGCTTTAACTGCTGCAGCTACTGCCAGATAGGTTTTTCCTGTTCCAGCTGGTCCAATTCCAAATGTTAAAGGAAAATCATAAATTGCATTAATATATGCTCTTTGATTAAATGTTTTTGGGTAAATTGCTTTACCGCGATGGTTGGTAATTATTTTCTTTTGGTTTTTATAAAGTTCATATAGTCCATCAAGTTTACCATTTTGAACAACATTTATCACATAAATAATATCCCTTTCTTGAAGGACGATTTTGTTTTCAGCTAATTTAATTAAGGTTTCAAAAACAGTTTCCAAAAATTCTTCTTGCTCTACGGTTGCATCTGTAATTATTTTATCGCCATAAATAGAAACCGTAATACCTAAATATTCTTTGAAAACTTTTAAATTTTTATCGCCAACTCCTGCTAGATTAGCAATAGTTGTAGCATTATGAAGTTTTATTTTAAGTCCCAAATAGATTCATCTCCAATCTATTATATTATATCATAATATTACGAGATTTTTAAGTTAAATAAATTTAGAAATTGTTGAAAATAAAAACCGCGAATTTCGCGGTTTAATTTTATCTGTTTGCTGCTTTGCGAGCTTTCTGACGATTGGCTTTTTGTTTTAACTTGCGATCAACGCTAGGTTTAACATAAAACTCTCTTTTTCTTGCTTCGGCTAGGGTTCCAGACTTAGACACATCGCGTTTCCAGCGACGTAGTGCATCTTCTAATGATTCTTTTTCGCGAACTACTGTTTTTGGCATCATTGTCCCTCCTTCCGATTTTAGAGATTTGATAATCCGGTTTAATAGTGCGTCTTATTTTAAATTAAAACGTTACTACTCGTGATATTACTGTTAATATGATAAATAAAATAGCTAGGATTAGTGTAGCAATTTTTAAGATGCGCTCAAGACCACGAGATTTTTTATTTTTAAATAAGTCAGATCTTTCGCCACTAAAAGCATCTTTAATATCATCTTGTGATGATTGTAATAAAACTGCGATTACTAACAAAACTGCGATAATTATGTTTACAATATCCAACCAGTGCATTTTCTTCTTCCCTCCTAAAACTACCTTATTAATTTTAGCAATTAAAAACATATTTGTCAATTAATTGCTATAAATATTGTAAAATTAGATTAAAGGTGATAATTATGAAGATAAAAAAATGGATTTTAGGCGATTACCAAGTAAATACCTATTTAATTGTTAGTAATAATTCAGCAATGTTAATTGATCCTGGTTATGAGTCTAAAGAAATTATTAATTACATTAAAGATAATAATTTGAATTTAGAAATGATTGTAATGACTCATGAACATCCAGATCATATTGGTGCTGCAAATTTTTATAAGAAAACTTTTAATAAAGCCATGACTATAATTAGTAAAGATGCCATCCAATTATTAGATAAAAATGTTTTTCCAAGTGCTTGTAATAAAAGTTTAATTGTTAATTATTATGTCGATGGTAATGAAGTTTTAAAATTAAACGAACTATCTTTTCAACTAATAAAAACACCTGGCCATTCACCAGGTGGTATATCGCTTTATCTAAAAGGCTTTTTATTTTCGGGAGACACCCTTTTTAAAAACTCTATTGGTAGATATGATTTTTATCTAGGCGATTTCGATACTTTAAAAGAAAGCGTCTTAAAACTTTACAAATTGCCACCAGAAACTGTTGTCTATCCTGGTCATGGTGAAAAAACAACTATTGGTTATGAAAGAAAACATAACGCTTTTATCCGAATTTAATAAAGGCTTCGGCCTTTTTATTTTTAGCAGCCTTTTTTGTTAAAAAAATACGCTAATCCGCCCTCTGCAGTTTCTCGATACTTTTCATTCATATCTAAACCGGTTTGATACATAGTTTCAACAACTGTATCAAAAGAAACTTTTCTAGTATAACTTAAAAAGAAAGCTAACCCACATGAATTAATTGCTCTTAACGCTGCGACAGCATTTCTTTCTATACAAGGAATTTGAACATAACCGTCAACCGGATCACAAGTTAATCCCAGATTATGTTCCATTGCAATTTCTGCAGCATATTCAACTTGATCAATCGTTAATTTAAATAATGTGGCGTGGGCGGCAGCTGCCATTGATGTTGCGGTGCCAATTTCCGCCTGACAACCTCCTACTGCCCCACTAAGTGTGGCGTTTTTCTTAATTAAATTTCCCATTAACCCAGCCACCGCTAAAGCTTGAATTATGCGGTTTTCATCAATAAAAGCATGTTTGTGATGCATATAGTATAAAACAGCCGGTAAAACACCACTAGCACCACATGTTGGTGCTGTTACAATCGTCCCTCCAGAAGCATTTTCTTCTGAAACTGCAAATGCATAGGCACTAACTAACCTACTTTCGGTTATTTCTGGCGCTTCATTTTTAAGTTTTTGTGTAAAAAGCGTTTTGGCTTTTCTTTCAACTCCTAATGAACCTGGCAGTATTCCGGTTGTAACTAGACCACGTTTAATTGAATCTTTCATAACTGTCCATACTTCTTTTAAATAATTGACTATTTAGATTCCTTCAAATCTAATTACATATTCAAAAAGCGAGATATTTTCTTCTATACAATATTTTTTTATGTCATCAAATTTATCGTGTGGATATACTTCAATCTTCGGTCTTGTTTCTTCCTCTTCTTTTTTTATATCACCGCCGCCAACCGACTTAAAACCTTGAGAATAAATCAAAACTCCGGCTTTATAACCTTTAAAATGGAGGTAGTTAGGATGTTTTTCTTTATTCAGTTTAGTTTTAATTTCATATCTTATTGGCGCTAAAATTCTTCCAATCCCAAACTCGGTTAAATGTCCTTTTCCAGTTAATGCTAGTGAATTATAGATTGTAACTTCATAAAAGTCACAATCGCTATTTTCTCTAACTATTTCTGCTGCTTTTGAAGGTCCCATCGTGTGTGAACTAGAAGGGCCAAAGCCAATTTTATATAAATATTTTAAAGATTCCATTTAACTCCCCCTTATAAAATTAATAACGTTGCAACTAAAAAATAAATTGTAAGACCCACTATATCATTAATTGTAGTTAAAATTGGGCCAGAAGCATTTTTTACATCATAGCCTAATTTATAAAACACAATCGGCAAAATTGTTCCCGATAGGGCCGCTACAAACATAGAAGAAAATAACGAAAGCGCTACGACAAATCCAAACTTCAAGGAATAACCAATCCCGTTTTCACTAAAAAATAACATTAAAATTCCAATTGCCATTAAAAAACCTAAAAAACCAATTATCAAGCTATTTAAAACACCTACTGACGTTTCTTTTCTTATTGTTTGTTTAATATTTTGCGATTTATCACTTAAAACTAAAATAGTTACTGCCATTGATTGAGTACCAATATTTCCACTCATATTTAAAACTAAAGGTTGAAATAAAAGCAATACCGTAATAGTTGTTAGCGTTTGTTCAAAAACTTGTAAAACACTAAGAAAAACAGTATTCATTAATAAGACTATTAATAACCAAGGTAATCTTGCTAGTGTTCGATTAAATGGACTATAAGAATCTTCGTGATCATTAAGAAATCCTAATTTTTGATAAGTATCGATAATATCATCATGAATTTCTTCAATAACGTCATCAACAGTAATAATACCTATCATTTTAAAATCATGCGACAAAACTGGCAGGGCAGAAATATTATAAGACTTGACTTTCTCAATGGCAGATTTAATCGAGTCATCATCAAAAGCAAAATAATAATCTTTAGTAATAACATCTGCTAAACTCTGGTTTTTTCTTGCAATTATTAATTCTTTTAATGAGACTATTCCGATTAAGGTGTCTTTTTCTACCACATATAATAAATTAATAAAATCACTATCTTTTACAACTTTAAAGACATAAGAAGTTGCTTCTCCACAAGTCATATTTGGTTTTAATTCGATATACTCAGTAGACATAATCGAAGCGACATCTTCTTCATCATATGATAATAATTTCTCAATTAAGACAATTTTTTGTTTAGATAAAAAATTGATTAATCGTGGCCGGTCATCTTTATCATTGTTTTTAATAAAGTGGTTTAATTCATCTGTTGGAAGTAAATTGATAAAGTTTTTTTGTTCTTTCATAGGTAATTGATTAAAATATTGGATTTGTGTTTGAATTGGTAATTCAATAAATATTTTAACCATTTTATTTTTACCAACTAAACTTGCTATTTTCTTTTGTTCTTTTAAAGGATAGGAATGAAAATCTGTAGCAATGTCAAAAGGTTGAATTTTTGATAATTCTTTTTTTAGGGCATAATTCGATTTTGTTAGGTCTAATATCATAAAATAACCCCCGCTAAACTAATCAGGCCGTTAGCTATCAAAAAATAAATAGACACAGCAAAAATATCAATTAAAGTTATTATAAACGAACCAGAAGAAACAGCTGGATCAACTTTAAATTTTGTAAGTATCCATGGTACAAATGAGGCAATTAAAGGTGCGATAGAAACAGTAACAACAATTGATAAACTTAAAATAGAGGAAAATATTAATTTTATTTTAATTGTTGATAATATGCTAAATGCTTCGGGAACAACGGGTTTTTTAATGGTCATTACTAAATAAGAAATAACAAAGGCAGCAGCACCTAATAATAATCCATTATACAGTCCAGAAATTAACTCATTAAAAACAGTCCCTTTATTTATCTTGCCAGTTTTATAGATAGACTGTAAATTAACAGCTAGAGTTTGCGTAGCAACATTGCCTGGTGTATCTAATAATAATGGTTCAAATAAAATTAATAAGGAAATGCTAGCAACAACCCCACCTATTGAACCGGTTAATAAAGCAATTGGAATACCTAAAATCAACAAAATAATCAGCCATGGCAGACGGTGCCAGGCTGTTTTTAAAACTCCCGCTTCTGAATCTATTTCCGATACAGAAGCCATTTTCGCGTAGTCTTCGCGTGCCTCATCAGTAATAATATCTAAAACATCATCTATCGTTAAAATGCCAACCAATTCATTTTTAGAATTTAAAACTGGCATTGTTAAAAGATTATAGTTTTTCATGTTACGAACTGATTGTTCGATATTAAGCGTATCTAATAATGTAGGAAAAGGCTCAATTAAGTCTTTAACAAGCTTAGGGCTTCTTGCTTTAACTAAATCCTTTAAGCTGATTGTCCCTGAATAAATACCTTGATTATCAACTAAAAACAAATGGTTAATTGACTCAGCATCAGGCGCTTGTTTAATTAAACTTGTTACCCCTTCTTTCACATCCAATTGATCATTTATTATTACATATTCAGAAGTCATATATGCCCCTGTTTCATTTTCCTCATATTTTAAATATTCTTTAATATTATCAACAAGTTCTAAAGTTTCAACAATTTTATTTCGATCGTCATCATCATATTCTTGTAAAATATCTACAGCATCATCTGTTGTCATTTCATCAATAATTTTTGATTGGACGTCTAATTCAAATTGTTGCAAGAAATCTGCTGCTTCTAAAGTATCTAGGTAACTAATTATATCAGCGAATTTTTCAGTTGACAAAACCGTATAAAGAATTTGTTTTTCTTCTTCAGATAAATCATTAAACTCTTTCGCAATATCAAAAGAGTGCATATTTTCTATGCGCTCAATTAACGTTTTATTCATTTGACCTTTCAATAATTCTTTTAATTTCATGCTTTAATCCTCATAATAATATGATAGCACATTTTATAGATGTAAACTAATATAAAGATGAAGTAAAAACTTAATTTAAAAATTGCATAAAAAAATAAAAACCCAGTCTAAAATTAGACATAGGTTTATTTAAAATTATGCTGCTTGTTTTTAATTAATCGCCAGCAATTACTAATTCTCCTACTGAAACCGTAGGTGAGCCAAAGTCTGATAAAGTAAATTTTAAATCATTAGCTATTTCTTCTACATCTTCTAGGATTTTAAAGAAATTTCCACTAACAACAATCATTTTAATTGGATGATCTATCTTGCCATCTTTAATTAAAAAACCGCTTGCTTGTAAATTAAAATCTCCACTAATTGAATTAACTCCCGCATGAAGACTAGCTAACTCGTTAAT
>CAZRWC010000055.1:0-6760 GCA_964603705.1 uncultured Acholeplasmataceae bacterium | reverse complement strand
CATCATTAATCATCACCCTTAAATAAACATCGATATTAGTTTTTACTTTAATATCAACGTTTAAATTATTAATGTAATAATTATTATCTAAATTTGAGATATCAACTTGATAAATATCAGGTTTTACAAAGCCATTAATAGTGTTAGAATAGACAGCCTCAATTCGACCATTTTTAGTAAAATAAACATCACCGATTGCATTAATATGAGCAAAAGTTTTTTCATCTTCGATTGCTTTTTCTTGATAAAAATAAGCATAGACAAAAGGGACAGTTAAAACTGCTACTAGGCTAAAGGTTATTAAAGCGATCAATAAAACTTTTCTAACTTTAGTCATTTTTCTCCTTTAATGCTCTGGTTCTGGTTGTTGTAATGTAATAGTAATCTTTTCTAATATTAAATAATTACTTGTTTCTTCCAATAAATTAGATAGCTCCAAATCTGGGCTTATTTTGACTTTAAATAAAATTATGACTAATGTGTCGTCATCTAGGGCATCATAAGGAATAAGCGTCATTTCAGCGATTTGATAGTCTATTTCAAAGGTGCGAGCTTCCGTTTCGTTACTTAATTTAAATAATCCGTACTCTAATAATGATTCATCGCTTGCTCCAAAAGTAAAGGTAGCATTTAAAATACCAGCTAAATTTCCAATATTTTTTAACTCTAAACGATAATCAAACTCATCACCTGGAACTAAATTATAAAAATGTAAGGCACTAGTAATTTCTTCATCAGTATCATCGTTATATAATTTTGCTTCTAATTTCAATTCACCTAAATTAATAATAATTGGCGGGGTTCGACTTGAAAAATTAAACCACGCAAAAACTACAACAACTAAAGTTGTAATAGTTAATGACATTGATATTCCAATTAGTATTAATTTCTTTTTAATCATAGTGCTCCTTTAATTAATAAATTTATCGCCTAAATCAGTCCAATCGACATGTCTGTTTTGTTTGGCTTGAACGACTAATTTAATTTTTAAAACTTGATCGTTATATTCATTTTTCACAATATAACCATCAAAAGTTAAATTGGTAAATAAAGTTATTTCTTCATCATCTGGTCTTAAGGTTTCATAGTAGTAATAATAACCATCAGCATTTAGTAAAAAGCTTGTTTCATCAAAATCAAATCCATCTTCTTCGATTAAGGTTGTAATATCAATTTCCACTTCATCAAGATAAAAGCTTAATTTGATTCTTAAATCAAGATCAATCGTTGATTGATTAGTAATTAAATAATCGGTTTCAACCATATTTCCGCCTGGATAAAGATAATTTTCTTTTAAACTGCCTGTAACAACTAATTTGATATTGCCTAACTCATAAATAATTTCCTCTTTCTCAATTTTATGCAATAATAAAGCAAACACTAAGGTTAGTGCGCTTAAGGTAATTAAAATTGATGTAATTATAAAAATTATTTGGGTTTTAACTTTCATGGTCTTTTTAGGCTCCTAAAACGAAAATTGAATCAAAAGTTAATTCATTATATTGGTAATTGATATTTTCGGTATCTATATCATAGATGATTGAAAAGGTAATGACTACTTTTTCTTTCGGATTTAAAACTAAGTTTGAAAAAACTAATAAATTATTATTTTGATTAATTAAGTTAGTAATTCGATATTGATTAAGAAGTTGTCCGTGAGCGGTTGCTGGTTCGCTTGAATTAACGGTTAAATAATGACTTTCATCACTAATTAGTAAATTGTTTGTATCATAAGTTTTATGATTGATTTGACTTAGATAAAACACATCTTTTAAATCGTAAGTATCATTACTTTTCGATTCGATATTTTGGATAGTTCCAAATAAAGAACGTTCTTTATTAGTTTTGTTTTCAATCGTAATTTCAAAAGTATAACTATCACCTGGAACGGTGTTTTTAAATAGATTAGTTAATTCTAGTTGCGTATCAATAAAATGAAACTCGCCATTATTTCTTTTGACTTTTAACTTGATAGAATCTTTTAAATCATCGACATTAGTATCAATACTGCTTATATCACTTTTAGTTGATAAATTAAACCAAGCAAAGGCAGATGAAAGAAAGATAATAAAAGCCACAATAAAAAACATTATGTTAGCTGTTAATTGTTTCTTTTCCATTTTCATCTTCCTTTCTTTGGTTATTTTAGTGATCTTGTTCGTCTTTTGATTTCTTTTTTAATTTAAAATGTTTTTTCCATTGTTTTTTATTTTGGAATAACTCTTGATTTTCGAGTTCCTCTTCAACTTCGGCTTTGGTTTTTGGTTCAAATTTAGGATTGTTTTCAGCTGACTCTTCAATTTCTTTTAAGTTATGTTGGTGATTAAGTTTAATTATTTTAAAGATTTGAACGAGCAATAAAACAAATAAAAATACCATCAAAATAAATAAAGCGATTAATTGTACTCCGGGAATATGTTTACCCATTCCAAAGAAATAAAAGGCTTTTATAACTTTAGCTTGGTAGTTTTCTGAGGTGGTAGGAAGTGGGTCTTCACTAGCATTAGGATTATCTCCTTCGGTTGTTAATCCGGTTTCATCTTTTTTAGTAACACGGTGAACCTTTAGTATGCCCTCTGATTGGAAAATAATTACATCACGCTCATTAATTTCTTCAAATGGAACTTTCTTAGATAAAACAAGTGAACCTGCCTTAATACTATCAGGTTCACCTGCTTCCATTGAATCAGTTGGAACTACGGAAAACCCGTAACCGAAAATAGTTAATAGCTTATTTTGTTTTTGGCTAATTGTACCAAAGACTAATATATAAATTGCCAGAACAAACATAAGAACCGATAAAAGAGTTAGAAAGTGATTAAAGAGTTTTTTAATCATGGTCTAATTCCTCAATTTTCGCCAATGATTCTTGATATAGATTTTTGATTTGTTCTAGTTTTTTTAGGTTGAGTTCATTTTCTTTAAAACGGTTTTGAATTGTTTCTTCTTCTTTACTTAGAGTTTCATTATGTTTGATTTTTAAATCGTTTTTCAACTCTTCTAACTTTGCTTGATATTTTTCATCTAATTCAGCAATTTTTTTATTTAGGTTTTTAGAGTAGTTATCAATTTCTTTTTGAAGTGCATTATTGGTAACTCGTCTTTTAATTTCATATTTAATTTGATAATAACGAAAGAGTTCATCCTGGATTAGTTTCATTTCATGACTTGAAGCTTTTAAAGATTCCGCAAGGTTTTCTTTAAGTTCTTCTTCATATTGGCTTAATTTTAAATTTTGTTGGTTTCTTAGTTGTCTAAGCTCGCTTAAGTTTTGATTGTTTTCTTCTAATCTTTGAATGTAGAAAGCTTCTTTATCTTGTAATATTTCTTCCGATTCAGCTTTTAGTTTGGCTTTTTCAGTTTCAAATAAAGCGTTATATTTTACTTTAAGTAAATCGACTTCAACTTTCAAGTCGGCATCTAATTTAGCTTTTTCTTTAACAATTTCTGAATTAGTAACTCGTCTTTTCGGTCGATACTTTTGCATATAAGCCTTAATAGCGGCTTTTTCTTCTTCTTTTAAGAGTTTTTTGTATTCGGCTAGGTTTCGATCTAATTTCTCTTTTAAGTCTTTTTCAATTTCTCTTAATTGAACAAGTGTATCTCTTCTATGTTGATCAACTTCATCTTTAAGTCGTTTACTTTCAGCTAGTTGTAAGTTAACTATTTCTTTTTCTGCTAAAGCTAGTTCTCTCGTTTTGGCTAATTCACTTAAACGTCTGTAATCTTCTTTGGCTAATTCTTCTTTTAGTTCGTATTCTTTTTCTAATAATTTAGTATATTCAACTATATCATCTAAAAAGCGTCTTTCTTGGGCTAAGGTTTCGTTAAAGTCAACTTGTTTGACTTCACGAATCATTTTAGCAACCAAAGATTTTCTTTTGGCCTCGGTTAATTCCTCATTTAAGTCAAAACCTTTGATTAACATCTTAAAGACGTCTTGTTCTGGTTCTAATTCAAAAAACGATTCGTATAAGGCATTACTTATTTGTAGTGTATCTCTTAGGGCTCTTTTAACGGTTGTTTCATAGGTTTTAGAAGTTGTTGAGTAATAATCAATTGATTGTTTAAAGATTCTTTTATTAGCTTCTAGGTAGTATTGATTTAATGATAGATCAGCAATTTCTTTATCTTCAGGTGTAATTAATAAATCATCAGGATGAGTTCTTCTAACTTTAATACTTTTTCTAGATGACCTTCTTGGTGTAATTTGTTGGTAAATCGAACGGTTTTTTTCTTGATTAGCAACAATTGATAAATATGTTACTAATACTTGGCGTCTAATCGCTTTATAGTATTGATCGGTAAAGGTTAAGTTTTTCTCTTCTACTTCAATTGTGTAAGCAAGTGTGTTGTAACGATCGATAAAAAGCCATAACATATAACAATTTTGATATTCGACGTTTTTAGCAATAACGTTGGTTTTTAAAATTGGTGGGTGTACTTTTGGTTGACCTTTCATCATTTCCATAAATTGAGAAGTTTTTAAACTAATTACCACTTTATTTAAGTATTCGATTCTTTCTAGAAGTTTCCGGTTATAGTCGTTAATTTTGGTGTTTTCTAGTTCATCGGTTAAGGTAAAATTAAGTTCTAGGTCAACTTTAGTTTCATTAACCGGAAAGTCACCTTTTAAGTGAAACCTTCTTTTTTCATAGGAAACAACATTGTCTTTAATGATGTCATAGCGACTTTTAACAAAGATAAATAAACGATCAATTAAAGACATTATAAAGCGGTTTTCATAAGTTTGGAAGTTAATGTCCGAATAACTAGTCATAATCTTTTTAGGGATAACTTCACCGCTTGAACTAACATCTTTAATTAAATGTGTATTGGCACTTAAGTGTCTAACAGATAAACTAGATGTCTTTTTAGCTTTTTCAACTAGAACAACCTCGTCAATCGTTTTTAAATTTGACATCGGGTCTAAAACAATTTTATTTAAAGAAGGGACATAAGACTCAACAGTTTTAATCCATTTTTCATCAAAGTTTTTGGTTTCTTTAATAAATTTTTGATAAACTTGATTTTCTCCAGATAAAAAATACGAATAAAAGTGTTTACTAAATTCGTTATTTTTTTCAAGCGAACTAAAATGTTCGACAAATTTATCATAAAATTTCATTAAATCTGTTTTTTTGGCCATTGTATCACAAACGATTAGATAAATCGTTTTAATCTTTCAATATATGCTAAACCTTCTTTAAATTCATTACGTCCAAATACTTTGTTTAAGAAAACTTGCAACTCATCTAATTCATCTTGTAGAAACGGTAGGTTTAAAGCTTCAAATTTACGTAGTATTTTACGAGTAATAATATCATCTAAAGCATTATTTTCAGTACCGCCACATGCGACATAAATTGGTACATATTGTTGGATTTGGTTTAAAATTCTATTACCAAAGGTAATCTTAAACTTTTCAGTAATAAACATATCTAATTTTTTAATATTATTGAGATTTTCTTTTGAAATTGGATATTGTTTTTTAGCTTGATCAAATAAGTCATTGATATATTCAAAGCTCATGACTAAACCACTTGTTTCTGGTGCTTCAAAATATTCAGCTTTAGTATCCATCTCAATTGAAGCGGCGCGGTCATAGACTTTATCAGAAATTGTAAAGGTTGAATCGTCTTTGTTGGCAGTTCCAACAAACCAAATGTTTTGAGGAACAATTAATTTTCCATTTTGAAGTTTCTCTGGATCGCTTTCTTCTGATTTAGGGACGATATCGATTTTCCAATCTTCTTTTTCTGGCATTTCCATAATCGATAGAAAATCAGCAAAATAGTATTCAACACGCGCTAAGTTCATTTCGTCTAAAACGATAAAACTAATATCATCACGATAACTTACTTCATATAAATCTCTTAAGAAGTCGGTTTCATTAAATCTTTTGGTAAACTCATTTAAATAACCAATCATTTCGGTTCTATCACGCCATGATGGTTGAACCGGAATAATTGAGGCGGCATGTGTAAAAAATTGTCCCATAGCATAAGGTAAACTTGTCTTACCTGTACCGGATATACCTTCTAAAATTAATATTTTAGTTGAACCCATTCCAGCAAAAAAACTACGAATTACTTCGTGTGAATAATAGAGTTTTAATTTATAAGCGGAAAAGTTGATAAAACGATCGACTAGTTCTTCTAGTGATACCATATCAACTGGAATCATTTTAGTTTTGATTGGAGTTAATTTATATTTGTCATCAACTGCAATAAGTTTGGTAAAACGTGAATCTTTCTTTTTCTTTGGTTCATCTTCATTGCCTAAATATAGTTCGGGATTTAAGCCAAAGGTTTCCATTTTAAGTTTAAGAATTTCATTTTTTTCATTAGTTAAAATCAAGTTTTGTTGAGAAAGCGTAGTAATCTCTTGAATTAAATCGTCTTTTTCAACTTCGATTTTTCTAAATCTAACATATCTTCTTAAGGCTTGATAAACCCAAATTGCTAAAAACACAATAAAAGCTATATTAACTAAAAATACAATAATAGCCGCTAGCCAATCAAGAAAATCAAATTCTCTTGCTTGTCCAAAAAAATATTGAAAATATCTTAAGATATCAGTACCAAAAAATTTACCTATTGCACGACCAATTGAACTAAAAAATGAAACAATATTATCCCAGAGTGTACGTAAAAACTCGATAAAGTATCGGGCGAATTTTAACACATTATTTCATCCTTTCTTTTTCAAGTTCCTCCAATAATTCTTTTTTTAGTTGCTCTCTTTCTCTTTCTTTTTC
>CAZRWC010000054.1:0-6777 GCA_964603705.1 uncultured Acholeplasmataceae bacterium | reverse complement strand
TAATACTACTTTCCCCTAAAACTAATGGGCCGACCATATTTTCATAAACTATACCAAATATCATCATTACCATAATCGGACCAATTGAAGATATTCCTACTAACCCAAAACTATCATCCGATGAACCTTTACTAACCTTAGCGGAAGCCATCCCAATTCCCAAAGCCATTATAAATGGGACGGTCATTGGTCCGGTGGTCACACCACCCGAATCAAATGACATTGGTAAAAAATCTTTTGGCGCAAAAATACCTAAAACAAAGACAATAATATAACAAATAACAAACAATCTATTTAAGGGAAATTGAAAAACTATTCTAAGCAAAGCTATTATTAAAAATATACCAACTCCAACTCCGACCGTAAAGACAATTACAAAGACATTATCTTTTAAAATTTGTTGAGCTAAAACCATTAAATCTGGCTCTGAAATTGTAATTGAAACCCCCATTAAAAACGCAAAGAAAACTATCAACCAAATCTTTCTTTTATTAGTTAAAAAACGACCCATTTCTTCGCCGAACTTCATCATAGAAATTTCAGATCCGGTTTGAAATAAGGTCATCCCAATAATTAAAAATATTGCTGATATTATAAAAATGAATAAATTGGAGATATCAATTTTAACCCAACTTAAACTAATTATTAAAACTATTATAGTTACTGGAAGGATCGACATAAGTGATTCTTTTAACTTGGATTTTAAATTTTGTTTCAAGTTTTCACTTCCCAACTATCAAACTATATTTAAATTATATCATAATAAATACGTTATATTTTATTTTTTTTAAAAAAACAAGGAAAAAATTCCTTGTCTTAATTTTTATTATTCCATTTTATTATTTCTAAAACAGTAGTTTCTAAGGGTGTTAATTCACAAATTAATAAGTCTTTCATTTTTTGATTATTAAAACTAGTTTTTCTCATCACAACTTCAATCATCAGTTTACTAAACTTCTTAATAAAGATAACCCCTAAAACTGCAACCCATTTGGGAATATAAATATAATGTTTTGGTTGTTCAGTTACTTTACTAATTAAACGATATATTTCTTTTAGAGATAAATAGTTATTTGATAATATTATATCGCCTTTTAAATCTAACTCTACCCCTTTGACAATCGCCTTACTAACGTCTTTAACATCAATGAAATCATAACCACCTCTTATATAGGGCAACAATTTATATTTATTAGCCATTAAGATTGCTTGACCAGCCATAGAACCTTTATAATCGTGGGTACCGATTACTGCAGTTGGATAAAATATTAATAAATTTAAGCCTTTTTCCACTAAAGATTTACAATAATTATTAGCTAATGCTTTTGTTTTATGGTAATTATATTTAAATTTATTGGGATCAATTATTATATCATTATAGTCATTTTGAGCCTTTTCTAATATATCAGAGGTACTAGCATAAACCAACTTCGCTCCTACTTTTAAACATCGTTCAGCAATAATTTTAGTCATTATAAAATTAGCATCATAAGACTCTTGATAATTTTTATTATATAAATCGATAAAACCAGCTAGATGAATAACTATATCACCTTTATTTATATGTTCATTATAAAATTTGGGATTTGTTAAATCTCCAATTACTTTTATAACATCAACATCAAATAAAGCCTTAGATTCAGACCTTAATAATTCTTTTATTTTTACTTTATTATTAGCAAAAATTCTAGCAACATTATTTCCAATATGTCCGCTTCCACCCGTTAAAACAATCATATTAAATTTCTTTTAAACTTTCTTTATCAAGGCCAAATGTTTCTTTTGCGTCTATTACAAAAATAATACCTGTATTAGGTTTATCTAAGCCTAATTGCTCATAAACATTTTTTACAATCCTCTCTTTTATTACGTCATGACAAATAATCATAACTATTTCTTTTTCAGGTTCGATTTCTATTCCGAAAAATTTAGCTACTACTTGAGAACCCGCCCCTCGTGCGTTAATAATTGTTCCGCCAGTGGCTCCTGCATTAGTTGCAATTTCAACAACATCTTCAGCTAAACCACGATTAACAATAATAAATACTACTTTATTTGACATAACACTATTCTCCTTTTTTATACTTTCCAACTTAATTTGACCGACACCTAACAAATCATCAATCGGAATTACTGCCCCAATTCCTTTAAATCGTTTAGCTAATTTACGATCATTTTGAATTATATTAATCGCATTTGACCCAATTTCTTCGGCCGCTATACTAATGATTACTTCTTTCTTTTCTCTATCAAGACCTAAAAATCGCGTCAATTTTGATTTTGATGTTCTTTGAGCTTGGATAATTGTTCCCCCAGGGAATCCAAAATCTTTTAAAGTTTGCAAGTATTTACTTGCCACCCCTTCATTTAAGACTAATAAATACAAATTATATTTTTTCATCACTTACAACCTCCTTATGAAGTTTTTTCGTTTTTATATCATAAACAATTCCTAAAATTTCGATCGCAATTACTGGTGCTACTGTTACTAAAGCAATTGTTCCAAAAGCATCACTTAAAGTTATTGCACTATTAAAATAGTAGGCAATGCCTTGTATAAAAGCATAAATGAACGTTGCTGCTAATGGCCCAGAAGATACCGCTCCAGAATCAAACCCTAACCCAACAAACAAGTTAGGTGTAAAAAAAGAAAGAATGATTGCGATTAAATACAAAGGTATTAAAATCATCCATAATTCAAAACCAGGAACCATAACTTTTAATGATATCAACAATAAAGCACTACCAACACCTATTGATAAGGCAATTAAAACGGGCAGTCTTTTTAATGAACCACTTGTTACATCTTTAATTTGGTCTGTTAAAACGTGGACAGATGATTCTGACAAAATAACAACCAAACCAATTATAAATGAAACTGCTAAAGTTGGAATTAAACCCCATTCAGTAATATTTTTCCCTCAACTTCTAGCCAATGGCATAAAACCTATATTTGCACTAGTTAAAAATAATGTTAAACCAAGAAAGACATATAATAATCCTTTAAAAATTCTAATAACTTGCCTTTTCTTTAATTTTAACATCGTAAATTGTAAAATTAAAAACAAAACAGCAAAAGGCGCCAAAGCTATAAATGATTCTAATAAATAACCAGGTAAACCTTTTATTAAAGGCATAATCACATTTGGGCCATAAATTACGGCCGGATTTTCTACTGGAGGAAAATCATATTTAGCCACAAATAACATATAAATAAGCGCTGCAATAATTGTCCCTGCTGAAACCAAACCGACCATACCAAATGAATCGGCTTCAGAGTTTGATTTTTTACTTCTTGACAAACCAATTCCAAAAGCCAAAATAAATGGAACAGCAACTGCACCAGTAACTGAGCCACTAGAATCAAATGCAATTCCCAATAAATCAGGATTGACAATACTAATGGTAATCGTTAAAGCAAACAATCCTAGATATGTAGGATATAAAATATATTTATAAGGTATGTTAAAAGCGATTCTTAATACCGATAAAGTGACCATAATTCCTACCCCAAATGATATAGCCATAATCATTAAGAGTGGCTTAATAATTTGTTTGCCTTCAATAATTGAAAAAGACCCAACTTGATTGGCAAGTACTAATAAATCTGGTTCAGCAGCTGAAATTATAAACCCCAAAATAAAAGGTATTAAAATTAATAGCCAAACTTTTTTGCTTTTTAAAATTCCTGCTCCCATTTCTGTCCCAATTTGATTAATCGATAATTCCAAACCAGCAATTAAGATTGTTAAACCAATAATTAAGATAACAGATGAGATCAAAAACCGAATCATTTCACTAACATCTACGGGGTTATTAGTTGAAACTTTTAAAATTAACTGCAAAAGTAGCACTATAACAACTAGTGGAATAACCGAAATTGCTACTTCTTTTAATTTTTGTTGTATTAATTTCATCTAATTTCCTCCATTCTTATAATATATAATTATAACAAAAAACTAACGATTAGTCTAAATAATTAAAAACAAAAGGCGAAAATTCGCCTTTTAAAATTCAAATTGTGAAGTATAAAGCATTTCATAAAAGCCTTTTTGTTCAATTAATTCATCGTGTGTCCCTTGCTCAACAATATCACCGTCTCTTAAAACTAAAATTAAATCAGCATTTTTGATTGTTGAAAGTCTATGTGCAATAATAAAGGAAGTTTTTCCTTTCATTAAAAGGTCCATTGCTTCTTGAATTAAAATTTCAGTTCTTGTATCGACATTAGAAGTCGCCTCATCTAAAATTAAAAACGGCGCCGGATCAATCATCGCTCTTGCAATTGTTAATAATTGAAGTTGCCCACTTGAAAAAGTGGTTTTTTCATCTAATAAAGTATCATAGCCTTTCGGTAATGTCCTAATAAAATGGTCAATATTAGCAGTTTTAGCAGCATTAATAACTTGTTCATCACTAATGCCTTCTCTAGCATAAATAATATTTTCTTTGACGGTTCCTTCAATAATCCATGAATCTTGTAACACCATATCAAATAATTCTCTAACATTACTACGTTTTAAATCGGTTGTTTTTATATTATCGATTTTAATCGCTCCGGAATTTAATTCATAAAATCTCATCAATAAACTAACAATGGTAGTCTTACCTGCTCCGGTTGGACCAACAATTGCCACTTTTTGCCCAGGTTTTGCAATGGCATTTAAATTATGAATAACTTCAACTTCCGGTGTATAACCAAAACTAACATTTTCAAACTCAATAAAACCCTTAACATTTTCAGGTGAAAGATAAAGTGTTATTTCCTCTTCATCGTCTAATTCTTCTTGTTCTAATAACTCGAAAACTCTTTCACTTGCAGCAGCTGCAGATTGTAAAGATCCAAAACTTTGAGCAATTCTAGAAAGTGGATTTGAAAACAATCTAACATATACCATAAAAGATATGATAACACCAAATTTAATAATGCCATTATAAACTAAAATTGCACCTAAAACAGAAACAACAACATAACTTAAATTTCCAATAAAATTCATAATATTTGGCATCATTCTGCCATAAAAAGCCGAACGCCAGTTAGAATCATAGATTTCTTGGTTATAAGTTTCAAACTCCTCTTTAGATTTTTTAGAAGCATTATAGACTTTGATAACTTGCAAGCCTGAATAAACTTCTTCAATATGACCGTTAATTTTACCAAGCGATTTTTGTCGCATAGCATGATATTTTTGACTACGTTTCATAATTATCATCATAATTACAAAACCAATTAAAACCGCAACAACAGCTCCTAATGACATTTGCCAAGAAGTTATGAACATCATTAATAATGCCCCTATCATCAAAACACCTTGACTAATTAATGACGCTAAACCATCTTGTAGCGATTGACTCATTAAGTCAACATCATTAGTCATTCTACTTAAAATATCACCAGTTTGAGTTTTATCAAAATAATTAAATGGTAATTTATTAACCTTTGCAAGCAAGTTTGAGCGGAGCTTTTTTGAAGAATTTTGCACAACCCAAGTCATAATCAAACTTTGAATTGCTAAAAAAATCGCACTTAAACCAAAAATAATCAAAATCGGAATTGCTAATTTCCAAATTTCTTTCATATCAATGCTAGTTTTTATACCATCATTAATAACATCAACTAAATTACCCAATAAATTTGGGGCGATAACAGCTAAAACTGAACTGGCAACCGCAATTAAAATTGCCACCACTATAAATGGATAAAAAGGTTTAGCAAATCTAATTAATTTTACTATTGCTGCTTTAAAATCAGTAGGTTTATTAACTCTTCTTCCTCTTGGACCTGGTCGGCCAAACCCTCTATTCATGATTTAACTCCTCAGGAGAAAGCTGAGAGTAAGCAATTTCTTGATATATTTGACAATTTTCTAATAACTCTTTATGCTTACCAATTTGAACTAATCTCCCCTTATCTAAGACAATAATTTTATCAGCATCTAAAATAGTTCCTATACGTTGCGCAACAATTAGCGCTGTCTTTTCATTTAATTCTTCTTTTAATGCTTTTCTTAATTCTCGATCTGTTCGATAATCAAGGGCTGAAAACGAATCATCAAAAATAAATATTTCCGGGTTTCTTGCAATCGCTCTAGCGATGGAAATTCTTTGTTTTTGGCCGCCAGAAAGGTTGGTGCCTCTTTGTGAAATAGCCGCTTGATAACCATCTTCTAATTCTTCTATAAAACTGCTACCTTGAGCTATTCTGGCTGCTTTTTTGACATCATCTTCACTAAATTTTTCATCATTACCTTCACCAAAAGCAATATTTGATTCAACTGTACCTTTAAATATGACACTTGTTTGACTAACATAACCAAATTTTTTGTGTAACTCATCAACTTTATAATCTTTTACATTTATTCCGTTTACTAAAATTTCACCATCAGTAACATCATAAAATCGCGGAACTAAATTAATTAAGGTTGACTTACCACTACCTGTAGATCCAATAAAAGCTACCGTTTCGCCAGGATTTACATCAAAAGAGATATTATCTAAAACCTTACCTTCGGCATCTGGATACTTAAAACTGACATTTTTAAATGAAATAGTACCTGTAGATGTTTCAGTTAAATCGCCAACTCCATCAAAAATTGACGATTTAGTATTAGCAACTTCTAAGATTCTGTTTGCCGCCACACTTGCCCTTGGAAACATAATCAAAATAAAGACTAGCATCATTATACTGGCGATAATTTGCATAGAATAATTTAAAAATACAACCGATTCACTAAAGACCAAGCCCTTTTGTAACATAATTGCTTCATCAACACCCGG
>CAZRWC010000053.1:0-6808 GCA_964603705.1 uncultured Acholeplasmataceae bacterium | reverse complement strand
TAGATGGTAAAGCTGCAGGCATGGGAAATGCTACTACTTTAACCTTAGAACCAGGCATCTATATATTTACCTATGATCCAGCTACCCATATAACTACTTACGTAAAAGAAACTTAAAATATTTGATTAAGGGGAAAGTAATATGTTTAGAAAACCGAATAGAGAACCAAATTTCAACAATTTTATTAAGACTTTAAAAAGAGAACCAACTAATCGTCCGGTTTTATTTGAGTTTATAATTAGTAGCGATAAAGAAAAATTTTTAATTGGTGATAAATATAATGACAAAACTGAATTTGATCGTGTCAAAAGTACTATTTTATCGTTTGATAGTGCCGGTTATGATTATGCTCCAATTATTGTCAGGGGACTAACCTTTGAAAGACAACACGAAGAAATAGCTCACGTCAAAACCAAATCGATTAATGAAGGCGACATGATTAAAGATTGGGAATCGTTTCACAATTATAAATGGCCAGAAATAACTGATTGCGATTTTTCAATTATAGAAGATGCAGCTAAATATTTACACCCCCAAGCAAGATTTTTACCATTTAGTTTAGATGGTATTTTAGAAAACACGATTGGAATTGTTGGTTATCAAACACTTTGTTTAATGGTTTATGATGACCCTGAATTATTAGAAGCGGTATTTTATGAAGTAGGAAAAAGAATTAAACAATATTTTGTTGAATGCCTAAAACACGATGCGGTTGGTGCGATTATTTGTAACGATGACTGGGGGTTTAACACCCAAACAATGTTACCCCCAGAGATATTACGAAAAAATGTCTTTCCTTGGTATAAGGAAATAGTCGAAGAAGCCCATAAAGTCGGTAAATATGCTATCCTACATTCTTGTGGTTACTATGGCGATATCATTGATGATGTAATTGATGTGATGAAATTTGATGGACGTCACTCATATGAAGATAATATTGTTAGGGTTGAAGATGCTTATGATGACTTACATGAAAGAATTGCGGTTTTGGGTGGAATAGATGTAAATTTCCTGGCATTAGCAACTCCAGAAGAAGTTTATAAGCGTTGTAAAGCGATTGTTATGAAATCAAAAGATAAAGGCGGTTATGCTCTAGGAAGTGGCAATAGTATTCCTGATTATATACCACTGGAAAATTATTTAGCACTCTTAAGAGCTGCCAATGAGGATTATCATGAAAAAAGCGAAATGGATTCAATTTCAAAAAGAAAATAGACACTTAACAGTCCCTATTTTATCCTTTCCATCAATTTCAATTAATAAGATAAGTGTCAATGAATTGGTGCACTCCAGCGATTATCAAGCTAAAGGAATGAAAGCAATCGCTAATAGGTGTCCAACTAGTGCTGCGGTGAATATGATGGATTTATCGGTCGAGGCCGAAGCTTTTGGAGCTGAGATAAAATATCGTAATGATGAAATACCAGCAGTTATTTCACATCCGATAAAAAATCTTGAAGATGCCCAAAATTTAAAAGTTCCAGTCGTTGGAACACATCGAACTGGAATATATATTGAAGCGATTAAAAAAGCCAAAAAAGCCATTAATGATCGCTTAGTTTTTGCTGGAGTGATTGGTCCGTTTTCATTAGCGGCTAATTTAATGGGTATGACGGAAATAATGATCAATTGTTATGTTGAGCCAAAAATAATTGAAGTAACTTTAGAAAAAACAACCGAGTATATTATTGATTATATTAAGGCCTTTAAATTGGCTGGCGCTAATGGAATAATTTTAGCCGAACCAGCAGCAGGCTTATTATCACCTGAGTTTAATTTAGAGTTTTCTTCTAAATATGTCAAACGAATAGTAGAGGCGGTTGAAAGCGATGATTTTATCTTTGTTTATCATAACTGTGGCAATGTCGTTAAATTAGCCCCACATATTATCGAGATTAATGCTGATGTTTATCATTTTGGCAATGCAATTGATATAGAAGATATGTTAAAAATCATGCCAAAAGATAAATTGGTTATGGGGAATGTTGATCCGGCGGGAATTATTAGAAACGGAACACCTGAGTCAATTTACGAATTTGTTAGTAATTTATTAAAACGTTGTAATAAATATGAGAACTTTATAATCTCATCTGGTTGTGATATCCCACCTGATACTAGTTGGGATAATATTAAGGCTTATTTTAAAGCTATTTTGGACTTTTACCAAAAATAAAAAACCGAAGATAACTTCGATTTTTATTGTTTAAAATAGTTTTTCTTTAAATAACCAGTTAATAAAATTGGGAAATTGTAAAGCCCATTCACTTTCGCTATGGATAGCGTCTTTGTAAATGTCTAAAAAGCTATTTTTAATACCAAGATTTTTTACTAAACTATTTAACTCTAAAGTGTCATTTAAATAGTATTTAGGAAAATCTTGATTGATTGCGGAACTTGTTTCGTTGGTGCCAACTGCAAGATATAAATAGGTTTCTTGGTTAAAAGCATTGGTAATAAAATCAAACAACTTATTTTTGCTAAACCAAATAGCCGTAGAAAAAGCACCAATTGCTTTAAATTTGGCAGGATATTTATAACCAATATATAGGCTTATTAATCCGCCCATTGAACTACCAGCTATATAATTATCTTTTGGTTTAGTCTGATAATTTTGATTAACATAACTCATTAAATCATTAACCAACCAGTTAGCATATTTATCACCTAAGCCGCCTAACTCATCAATTGGGGGCCATTCAGGGATTAAGCTGTTAAAATTTAAACATTTCCATGGCGAATATTCATTAAATCTTTGGAAGGGGTGATTATCAATTGCTACAACAATTAAACCATTTTTCGTTTGATTGTAAAATTTGTCTATAGATAAACCAACTTCCCACGATAGTCCACTAAAAGAATTGGTACTATCGAAGATATTTTGACCATCATGAAGATATAAAACCGGAAAACGAGACTTTAAATTATAGTTATTCGGCAAATATACTTGAATTCTTCTAGATTCGTTTAAATAAGGAACGTTTAAATAAAAAGTTTCAATTTTTGACATACTATCACCAAAAATAGTATATCATATTGTTAGATATTAAAGTATTTATAAAAACTCTATTTGAGAAAAGATTTATTGCTATATTAAAATTAAATAAATAGGTGCGAAAGCATAACGAGGAATCAAGTGAAAAGCTTGAACTGTCCCAGCAACTGTAAAATCGTAATAATCTATAATAGCCATTGGTCAAACCGAGAAGGTATAGATGTTGATTGAGTCAGGAGACTTACCTATGATAATTAATAAAAAAACAAGGAGAAAAAAATGAAAAAAAATTTAATAAAGTTATTTCTATTTGGATTAACATTTTTATTACTTGCTGGTGTGACAGGTTGTAAAAATAACAATCAAAACGAAGACATTAAAAAAATTGACTCAATCATTGAGAGTTTTGTTGCGAACTATCTCGATGATTATTTTGATGCCAAAAAGGCAAACTATTTGGATTATAATGTGGTGATAGCAGTTAAAAAACTGGAAGAACAAGGTTATAATATTAAACTGGATGAGCTTATTCCAAAAGCAATTGTCCAAGCCTATTACGAAAATTTGGAATCAAATCAAACAGTTAGCCATATTTATAAAGCCAGTATGGTTTTAAAAGCTTTTTCGCTTGATGCTTTACAATATAAAACCGAATTATTGACAATCAAAACGATTAATAGTGAATGGGAATATGGGCAACTATTAATGCTTTATGATTTATATGGAATTGAAAATGAACTAAAAACCGAAATATTGGCTAATATTACCGTTATTAAAGAAGGATCATTTGTTGATGCTGATTATGCTGGGTTTGCTCTTATGGCATTAAAGGGTTACCAAATTGATTTAGCTAACTTATATAATCTAATTATCCCTAATATTAGTGATAAAGGAGTAGTTTCGTGGGGAGAAGCGAATAGCGCAACCACCGCCCAAGTATTAACAGGATTAGTATACCAAAAAGAAGATATTAAAAATGATAAATATTTAGCAAATGAAATTAGTCTTTTCGAAGCTTTAATTAAATTTGAAAACAAAGGTGCCTTCAAATGGCAATTAAATGATGAAAAGGTTGATTTGGTGTTTTCTACCCCCCAAGCAATTTTAGCTTTGGTTTCATATCGAGAATATTTATTATCAAAATAAAAAATGAAGTTTACGGTAGGATTAAAAATATTCATAACGATAATTGCGACTATTATATTAGTTTTTTTAGCAGTATTCGTTAATAAAAAATATCTATCTGAAACAGACGGAATTATATATATTAATATTGTTGATGAAGAAATTAATCTTGATAAAACAGATGAGGTTTCTTTTAGTAAGGGTGAAAAGCTGGTTGATATTTTAAAAAGAAATTATGTTATTGACATTAAAGACGGTTTTTTATATCAAATAGATGAAATAAAAAGTTACGATATTTCAAATAAATTTATTCAGATCTGGTTAAATGATAAGTTAGCTAATAAGGGGATAGAACAATTAGCGTTTAAAAATAAAGATAAAATTACTTTTAAACTGGCGAAAGTGGGTGATTATTGATGAGTGATAGCTCGAAAAAATTACGAAAGCTCGTCTTAATCGCCTTACTTACTACCGTATTATTTGTGCAGGAACAAGCTTTAACATTTCTTCCCAATATTCAATTCACGTTTTTATTATTAGTAATTTTTGCGGTAACTTTTAGTTTTGGCGAAAATGTTTTGATTATTATAATTCACGTGATTGCCGATAATTTAGTCATGGGGTCATTTAATTTAATCTATGTTCCTTTTATGCTTATTGGGTATTTAATAATTCCAATTTTATTTAAAACTGTTTTTAGAAATGTTAAAAACACATTGTTGATTGCTCTAATTGGAGCTTTGATGTCAATTATATATTGTTGGGTGTTTATAATTCCCTCTACAATCATAATGCACATTGATTTTCTTACTTATTTAATTATGGATATACCTTTTGAAATAATTTTGGCTTTAAGCACGTTTATTTCGGTTATTTGGCTTTTTGACCCAATTAAGAAAATGATCGATCAACAATTGGAACTGAAATCTATAAACTAATTCATAAACAGCCTATAAACAAGTTTATATGATATAATTAATTAGGTGATAAATATGAAAAAAATTATTGAAAACAATAGACTTTCTCTAATAAATGAAAAAAATGAAGAAGTGGGGTTTGCTACATTTCCAGTTTTTAAGGATGGTGTAGTAATTATTGATCACACTTTTGTTAACTCGGAGTATCGTGGTCAAAATTTGGCTTATCATATAGTGACAGCGGTTCTTGATTATATTAGAGAAAACAATTTGAAAGTTGTAGCTTCTTGTCCATATGTAATCAAGTTTTTAGATAGAAATAAAGAAAAGTATCAAGACATTATTGCAGTTATTGATGAAGAAGTAACTGAACAATGTAAGTTATTTTAATGATTTTAATTATAGGAGCAATGAGAGAAGAACTATTAGAAGTCATCTCTCATTTAGATAATAAAAAAGAGTTGATAACGCCGTTTTCGACATATATAGGTAAACTAAACGAATACAATGTGTTAGTTTGCCAAACTGGTATAGGTAAGGTTAATGCTGCTTCGGCCTTAACTTATCTTTTGACTAACTTTGAAATTGATTTAGTTATAAATCTTGGATTAGCAGGAAGTGTTGGTATTCAAAAAGGATTGTTAGTTACTGTTAATAAGGCGTCTTTTCATGATTTCGATCTGACTTTCTTTGGTTATGAAGTTGGTGAAATACCAAAAGTTGGTAAATGGTTTAGTTCAAAAGCAATTAGAAACAATCCTTTTAAGGAAACGGTTTTATACACGGGTGATAAATTTGTTAGTGCTGAATTAGGCTTTTCTAAGCCGTATTTAGTTGATATGGAAGGAGCGGCATTGTTTCAAGTTTCTAAAATGTTTCAAAAAGATATTGTAGCTTTAAAATTAGTTTCTGATGATTTGTTATCTAAAACGCAAGATGAAGAGTATAAAGAAACTGAAAATTACTCTGGAAAATATATATTATATGAAGGTTTATTAAAATTATTGGAGGTTATATGATGAAAGGTTTACTTTTGGTTACTAATAATGTAGAAGATGGAGAAGCGTTATTAACTAGAGATTTACTTTTAAGAGCTGGTTTAAAAATTGATTTAGTAAGTTTAAGTAGAAGTAAAAAACTTAAGACATCACATGGATTAACTTTTGAAGCAGATTATAAGTTAGAAGAAATAGATGCTTATTCTTATGATTTTTTAGTTATACCTGGTGGCGGTTACGTTTTTGACTTAATGGCGGAAGAGCCACCTAAAACAATGTTGAAAATTGGGACGATTGCTATCAACTTTTATAATAGTGATAAATTAATCGCTGCGATTTGTGCAGGTCCAATGTTATTAAATGAGGTAGGAATTTTAAAAAATAAAAAATATACTTGTTTCCCTGGATGTGAAACAAATATTGATGGTATACATTATGGTGATAAGAGTGTCGTCGTTGATGATAACATAATAACAGGAAGAAGCGTGGCAGCAGTTGTTGATTTTAGTTATGAGATTGTGAAACACTTAAAAGGCGAAAAAGCTGCTAAAGATTTACTTAAAAACATTGTTTTTGAATAATCCTTGTCAGCAAACAAACACCCTTACAAAGCCATTTAAGAGATAAATTTATTCTGATTAAAAACACTTTAAAAATCAATAGGGTTATTTATTGACATATAAATTTAAATTGTGTATAATAATAGTTGCGATTATTAATAGGCCCGTTGGAGAAACGGTTAACTCACATGCCTTTCACGCATGCATTCACGGGTT
>CAZRWC010000052.1:0-6808 GCA_964603705.1 uncultured Acholeplasmataceae bacterium | reverse complement strand
TCTTTTGATTTAGTTCATTAATATTTTTGACCGCATTATCAATTGACTGACAATCAATTTTATCCCTTACTTTCTTGCGATTATTTTCGTTTTTATAATCAGACCAGGATGAAACTTTAAAAATTTCTTCCATTTCTGAGTCATATCCTTTTTTATCGAGAATTGGTTTACCACATTTTTTATAATGATTTATTAGCCAAAGTTCAAAGGCATAATTATTGAAAAAAATTTGATTTTTATATTTTTTGGTTTCAAAAAGCTTTTTAATTTGATTATATTTTCTTGAATTAGTTTGAGCGTTATCAATATCGATTATAATAATTACTTTTTTTCTTTAAATGCATGCTCTTTAATTTTTGTTTCAAAGCTGAACTCATCACCTTGTTCAAATTTTAAATTGATTTGATTAAAATAGTCTAATTCTTTTAATCTATTGATATATGATTCTTCAGTTTTACCATCCCCTAAAATAATAACTGTCGGTTTTATCCGTCTATGTTTTGTTTTAGAAGGCAGAGGCTGTCTGGTCATTATCTTTAAATTCTTTTATTACTTGATAGATGTCGGTATTCGGTAGGGGGACTATTCTTTCTTCTACATACATCTTTTCAAAATTGCTGTCACTTCTAATATCTTTATCAGAGTTTGCTTTAAAATCTTCTAAAGAAACAATTTCAACACCAGATTCATCTCTAATAATGAAATTAATTTGGTCTTTTCTAAATAGTTTTGAAGATAAAAGTTTAACATCATGAGTGGTTAAAACGAATTGAGCTTTTGTGTTAATTTCTGAATTCATCAAAATAATTAAAGCTCTAGTTAGCTTGTGATGTAGGCTACTATCAAATTCATCAATTAATAATATATTCTCATCTAATAACGCACTAATTATATGCATAGCCATGTTAATAAATTTATTAGTTCCAACTGAGTCAAATAAAATAGCTGGTTTAATAACTTCTTCCTCGTCTTTTCCTTGATAAACTGACATTATTTTAAATAATTCAATAACTTCTCTAGGAGGCACCTTAAGGTTATTGTTAGATTCATTTTCAGCACTATGTCTCATAAAATTTTCCATTTCCTTAGAAGCGAAAAATTCTTCATCTGATAAAAACGTTCTTCTTTTCATATAAAGTTCAGTTGAACTAATTACTTTATTTAAAATCCCCATCTTTATTGGATTATTGATAAAACTTAAATAAAAAGAAATGTTAATTGTATTTTTACCATTATTAAAATATTTAACTTTCTTAAAAAAATCATCTACTTTTAAAAACACTTCGTATTGATTAACATTTTTTGTATATTTAAGAAAATAAGGAACAACCATTTTGTCCATCGGGAGATCAGAAAGACGATTATAAAAATTTAAATCATTTTTAAAATCTCCTTCGATTTCTCCCGCTAAATCTCTAGAAAACAACAATCTTTCTTCCTCTATCAAATATTCACCGATGGCGGTTTTATCTTTAAACTCAAAACCATATATATAATTAATCATATTTTTTGAAAAGGAAACTTCAAACCTTATCACGTCATCACCTTTATAACAAAAGTTTTTATAATTATCAAAGGGAAACCCTTCAAGACTTCCTTTCTTAAATATATTTTTCATTGCCATTATTCCATCTAAAAAAGAAGATTTACCTGCGTTATTTCCACCATAAACAATTGAACTTTTTAAATTTTTGTTAACTTTATTTAATGTTTTTTGTTCAATCACATTTTCTGATAAATACGTTAAATTTTTTACTCTTGGAATCATATTAAGTTCAACAACATCACCAAAGACCTTAAATCCGCCCACTTTAAAATTATTAAGTAGCATACCCATTCACTCCTTTAATTACATTTTATAGGATATTTGTTATTTGTCAAGTTAAAATGCGTTTTTTTTGCATTTTAACTGGTTGTTGCTTAGTTTTTAAAAAAGACGTTAGTTTTTTTATCCACTAACATCTCGTTTTTTAATAAATATTATTTCATGTTTTAATATTTTTTTCGACCTTTTTTATAATCGGTAAAATTCATCATATCATTATAAAAAGCTAAAATGATATTATCTAAGGTAATGATTGGAAACTTATCTTTATATTGATTATTTAATCTTACTAATAATTCATTTAATTCTTTATTCTCTTCATCAGTTAGATAATATAAAGAATAATTAAGCGATATATGAAACTTATAATCATCACCTGAGAAAGTCGTTTTGTTGACAACTTTTTATTTACCCACATACTCTATATATAGTATGACTATCCTATGGTTGAGTTATTTATTGCTTTTAAAATTAATCATTTTCCACATTACCATGGGATGATCTTTTATTTTATCAACTATATTCTCTTGATTAAATAGCAAGAAAGGTTCATATTTTCCTTGATTATATAAAGCAATATATCTTTCTTCTTCCTTAGTTATTACTAACAACTTTTCAATATAATTAATAACAATTTCTTTTAATTCTTTGACATTTATATTTGTGCCTAATTTTAACATTGGAATTAAGTTTCTTTTTATGTTTTTGAAATCAATTTTATTAATGTTTATTTTAAACCTATTCAATAAAGCTTCTAAAGATTCAAATTCATTCGATAATAACAAATAAAATATAACTGTTTTTCTAAGTATCTCATACTCTTCCTCTTTAAACTCTTGATGGTTGATCATCTCTGAAACATCATAAATATCTCTGGCCGTTGTTCTGCCAATAAGAGCAGCTATTTTACTTCCATATAGTTCGATTTTATCTAAACCCAATATAGTCGTGTTTGGAACTACTTTAGAATTTATCTTATATTCTTTAGCTGTTAATAGGTGAGCTCTGTTAGAATAATTTATTTCGATTTTTATATAGTCAATACCACCAATAGCATTCCTATATTTTAGAAGATATGAATCAAGTGTGTAAGTAAATCTTGACTTAGAAGAAATTTGATAGCCATTAATAGATACGTTTTCGCTGATAACCTTTTGATGTAATTTTCTAACTTTTTCTAAATCCTCTTTATCTAAATTTTCATGAAAATCTAAATCTATGTCTACTGATAGTCTAGGAAGATCAAACAAGCATAAATTAATGGCTGTACCCCCTTTTAAAATATACTTTCCTTTTAATTCTTGATGTTTATTTAAAAATTTAAGAACTTCTATTAGCCTGAGTACTTTTTCTAAGCTATCTCGATTATAATTTAAATCTTGGGATAACTTATTAAGTTCAATTAAGTTATAAGTTTTCATATATTAATTCACCTTTAATTTAGATATATTATAACAATGAATTTTCCATTTGTTGTAGTATTTATTTAAGCGGTGTTTTTCGCTTGTGAAATAGTTTGCTTTACTAACGCCATTTTTTTTCATTTCTTCTAAATGGTTGGTAGTTATATTATAATCATCTTTAAAAAACGATAGTATCAATCCAGTTTTAGAAAATAGTATCTGTTTATTTAGATGTTTTAAATAATTTAATATTTCATTCCCATCAATAAAAGGAATCATCGATAAAACTTTGACTAACTCCTCAAAATCATCAAATGTTTTAATACTATCGATGCTGTCTACAATTGTTTTTTCTATAGTGCTTACCTTCACACCATTAACTACATTAACAAAAGCAACGTCTTTAACTCGCTTACAAACATATTCGTTGTGATCAAAAACAAAAGAATGAAATTGTTCTATACTTGATACTTGTATTATATTATGAACCTGATTTTGAAAGCCATAATATTCAAAAGCACTATGGTGCGATAAAAAAGAACTATTAGTAATATTAGATGCTATCTCAAATTTAGATGGAATAGGTCCACCGGTTTCTAAACTTGTTGTAACATATAAATTTTTCTTTACTCGTTTTATGTATCCTTTAGCTAAATAATTTTGAACAATCCCACTTGCTAAATCTAGATTGCCGGTTATATCAATAACATAAGAAAAATCAAATACCCGTTTCAAAGAAAATTGTTCTAAATATTTCATAACCACCACTCCTTTGATTATATTATACCTATTTTGTTACATTATAGCAAGTTATATTACTATTACATAACAATTAAGGTGTTTGGTGTGGTTATTATATAGACTCTAACAAAATTCCTACATATTATATTAGTAATTAAAGGTAAATTTTACTTAAAGATTGTTTTTTATCTTTATCAATCTTATTTGTTTAATATTTTGTACCCATCTTATAAAATTAAAGATAAATTATAACTAAATAAAAACCGAGTAAGTTGGAATTGTGTTCCATTTTACTCGTTTTTCAATAAACTATTTTTAATATTTTTTCCGACCTTTTTTATAATCGGTAAAATTCATCATATCATTATAAAAAGCTATAATAATATTATCTAAGGTAATGATTGGAAATTTATCTTTATATTGATCATTTAATCTTACTAATAATTCATTTAATTCTTTATTCTCTTCATCAGTTAGATGATATAAAGAATAATTAAGCGATATATGAAACTTATAATCTTCATTATACTTAATCTTTAAAAATTCTAAAGTCTTTTTTCTAAAGGCTTTTAATTTTTCTAAGTCTTCTTCGTGATAACCTTTAATATAGACTTTATTTTCTGCTATATAATCAATTGTAATTTTAACATCCTTTGGATACTCTAGATCTTTTAATTTGTTTATTATATAATAATCGGTTTCTTCTAATGATTCTAAAGCTTTTATTTCAGCGGGATATTTGTTATCTTCTTTTAAATTATTAAAAACAATTAAGTCACATAAAGTCATATGATAAGAGTTTTTAGGAAGATAAGCGAACTTATTAGCGAAACTTAAAGTTTTAAAGTTATCACTAATTTCTTTTAACAACTCGTTTAATTTTGGATCAACGAAATTATTAACAATCGTTTGACCAGGAAAATAAATTGGTTTTCCGTCTAGGTCAAACTTTTTTAAACTAACTTTGTTAATCATCCTTTAACTCCTCCTTCTAACACATTACTAATTATTCGTTTTTGGAAGACAAATATTAACAATAAAATTGGTAACATCGTTAAAACACTAGCCGCTGAAACAGTTCCAAAGTTAACATCAAAGTCATTTTGATAAATCGTTAAAGCAACTATCGCGGTGCGATGAGTAGCTTTTTGATTTAAGATTTGCGGAATCATAAATTGATTCCAAGCATTAATAAAGACTAATATCGCTAGTGAGAAAATACCATGTTTTAAAACCGGAAAATAAATATCTTTTAAAATTACAAATAAGTTGGCACCATCCATCGTAGCACTTTCTTCTAGATCGTCTGGAACTTGTCTAAAAAGAGTTGTTAAAAACCAAATACTAAGTGGTAAGTCCATCACACTTATTAAAAGTGCGACTCCTAAATAGCCATTTAATAGTCCTAGCGATTGAAAGAAATTATAAATTGGTTGAATAATCGTAATAGTTGGTAATAGTGTCATAGCTAGGACTAAAAACATAATTAAAGATTTAAATTTAATATTAGTTTTTTCAATCGCATAAGAAACCATAAAAGCTACGATAATATTGACCGCAATCGCAATGATTGAAATAATAAAGCTATTTAAGATATAGGTAAAAATTGGTTGATAACTAATCGCATTTCGATAGTTTTCTAAAACAAACTTGGAAGGAAAGATTTTAATTGGAAAGGTTTCAATATCGGTTTTCGTCATAAATGAAACCATGATTGAATAGAAAAACGGAAATAAAATAATTACCACAATTATTCCAATTAAAAGATAAAATGCACTAGTATTTAATATTTTCTTACCCTTAACTTTTGTCATACTTCCACCTTCTTTTTAAGACCTGAAACAAAGAATGCACTAATCGCTAATGACAACAACAATTGAATAATTGAAAGGGCTGAACCATAACTAACCTTGCCAAACTTAAAGAAATTATCAACTGCATACATCGCCATTGTTTCGGTGGTGTTGCCTGGTCCGCCACCAGTCATAGCCACGACTAGACCATAAGATCTAGTGGCTCCAATTAACCTAAACATTAGTGATACTGAAATAGTTGGAATTAATAGTGGTAAAGTAATATAGAAAAATTGTTTAATTTTTCCTGCCCCATCGATACTTGATGCTTCATAACAATCTTTTGGTATTCCCATCAAACCGGCTAAGATTAATAAAGACATATAAGGCACACTCTTCCAAACATCAGCAATAATAATCGCCATTTTAGCGGTTGTTTGATTACCAAAAAAGAAGATTGGCTCTTTGATCAACTTTAACCCTAATAAGACGGTATTAATTAAACCATTATAATCAAATAAGTTAGTCCAAACTAACCCCGCGACAACTGCTGGTATCGCCCAAGGTAGTAAGATAATAATTCTTACAAAGGTTTGACCTTTAAATTCTTTTTTCATTAAAAGAGCAAACATCAAAGAAATTATTAACTCAATAAAAACTGATATAAAAGTAAACGCCATTGTCCACTTAATTGAATTTATGAAAACATTATCGCTTAAAACGTTTTTATATTGTGTAAAATAAACGAACTTTAATGGCTCAACCATAATAGTTCTTTTGTTAAAGAAACTATTAAAAATGGTTGAAACAAGCGGATAAAACATAAAAACACCCATTAATACTAAGGCTGGTATTAATAGTAAATATCCTCTCATTTTCTTTTTTCTGTTCATGTGTTTTCTCCTATATCAAACAAAATAGTTTTAATACGGCTCCATTTTAGAGCCGTATTAACCTTCTTAACTATATATTATTATACTATTATTTAAAGATCGCTTCAATTCCTTTTTTAAGTTCTTCAGCCCCTTTTTCCGGAGTTGCAACTC
>CAZRWC010000051.1:5874-6884 GCA_964603705.1 uncultured Acholeplasmataceae bacterium | reverse complement strand
TACAATCGATTATAAAACTACCAAATTTGGTTTAGCGAGTTCTTTAATTTTTCCTCTGGCTTATTTTGTTTTTGCAGTTATTTTAATGGCGGCTAATGTTAGTTTTGGTCCTGATATGCAGGCACCATATTTCTTTTTAGATTACAAAAAGAATGGATGGTTTAAAATTTCAAATGGCAATATTGGGGTAGTCTATTGGGTTATTATAATTTTAATTATTTTTTATTTGCTTGCTTTTGGGATTGATAGACTCCATAAAATTGCAATTAAAAGAAAGAGTTTAAAAGAGATTGAGCATGACTGAAAAAGAAAAAATGTTAAAAGGACTTTTGTATCGAGCAAATGACGAGCAATTAAAAAGAGAGTTTTTAAAAGCAAAAATGCTTATTAAAAAATATAATCAAACCTTGCCAAATGAAGAACGTTTTTTGATATTAAAGGATTTATTAGGTGTTATTGGCGAAGGGTCTAGTATGACACCGCCGATATATTTTGATTATGGCATTAACACTTATATTGGGAAAAACTTTTATGCCAACACTAATTTAGTTGTCTTAGATGTATGTAAGATAAAAATCGGCAATAATGTTATGTTAGGACCGAATGTAGCTATTTATGCGGCAACGCATCCACTTGAAAAAGACTTAAGAGAACAAGGTCTTGAATTTGGAAAAGAAATCATAATTGGTAATGATGTCTGGATCGGGGGTAATACGGTTATAAATCCCGGGGTTGTCATTGGCGATAATGTTGTAATCGGGGCAGGAAGTGTGGTAACTAAAGATATTCCTTCGAATGTGGTGGCCTATGGTAATCCTTGTAAAATAGAAAAAAGTTTAAAATAAAAAAATAGCTCGAATGATTATCAATCATATCGGGCTTTTTGTTTTGGTTTTTATTATTTAAATAAAGACATTTTACCATTATTAATAGGAGATAAGTTTTAAAATATAACCAAATATCGTTTTATTTGGTTTTTGTATAGAACCGACAATAATATTTTTCAAATA
>CAZRWC010000051.1:2235-5864 GCA_964603705.1 uncultured Acholeplasmataceae bacterium | reverse complement strand
GAAAAATACGATTATGAACAATTGGTTTATTTTCAAGACAAAGAAACGGGATTAAAAGGTATTATTTGTATCCACGATACAACCTTAGGACCGGCATTAGGTGGAACTAGAATTTGGAATTATAAAAACGAAGATGATGCTACAACGGATGTGTTAAGATTAGCCAGAGGTATGACATATAAAAATGCGGCCGCTGGTCTTAATTTAGGTGGCGGAAAAACAGTTTTAATTGGCGATGCTGATAAAGTGAAATCAGAAGCTTATTTTAGAAGTTTTGGTCGTTATGTTGAAAGTTTAAATGGCCGCTATATTACAGCAGAAGATGTAAACACAACAACAAAAGACATGAGCTTTATTAACATGGAAACCAACCATGTGGTGGGGCTTGAAGGTAAATCCGGAAACCCTTCACCAATTACAGCGCTTGGCGCATTTCATGGAATCAAAGCGGCGTTAAAGCATCGTTTTGATTGTGATGATATTTCTAAATATACTTACGCAGTTCAAGGCGTGGGACAAACTGGCGGATATTTAGTTGATTATTTATATGAAGCTGGCGCTAGAAAAATTTATTATGCGGAAATAAATCCAAGAAACATTAAAAAAATGCAAGAAAAATATCCGATGGCAATTTTAGTAGAACCAGAAGAGATATATAGTCAAGAAGTTGATGTGTTTGTACCATGTGCGTTGGGCGGTATTTTAAATGATAAAACAATTCCAGTTATAAAAGCAAAAATAGTTGCAGGTACTGCAAATAATGTTTTAAGTAACGAGAAAAAGCACGATCAAATGTTGAAAGACGCTAACATTTTATACGCACCTGACTTTGTAATTAATGCAGGTGGAGTTATCAATGTTTATCATGAAATCCATGGTTATAATAAAGAGGTTGTTATTAAGGATATTGAAAAAATTTATGATAGATTGATGGAAATTTTTAAAATTGCGAAAGAAAAAAATATCCCAACGCAAAAAGCAGCTAATATTTTTGCCGAACAAAGAATTAAAAAAATCCACAATATTCATAAAACATATTTACCTAAATGAATAAAAAAATAACTTTTATCGTCGGACATTACGGGAGTGGTAAATCAGAAACAGCCATTAATTTAGCGCTCTTTTATAAAGTTGATATGATAATAGATTTAGATATTGTTAATCCTTATTTTAGATCAAGAGAAGTAAAAGAATTATTTAATAATCAAGGAATTAAACTTATATCTTCGCCTCTTAAAGAAGCTGACACGGCAGATTTGCCGTATTTATCATCTGACATATATTTGCCGTTTCATCAAAACGTAACGGCAATTTATGATGTGGGTGGTGATAAAATTGGCTCAAGAGTTATTAAACAGTTTCAAGCTTATTATGAGGAGGATTTTGACGTATTATTAGTTATTAATATTTATCGTTTGGAAACCGATAGTAAGATCAAAATAATTAAGATGATAGAAGAAATCGAAAGCGAAACAAAATTAAAAATAACTGGTCTAATCAATAATAGTAATTATTTAAAAGAAACTACCCTAGAAGATATAAAACTTGGGCAAAGTATTATTTTAGATGTATCAAAACAATTAAAAATACCGATTGTATATACTATAATAAATGAAAGATTATTTGCTAAAAATCTAGAGTTTGCAGGAAAAATTATTCCCTTAAAACTTTATTTAAGAAAAGATTGGTTATAAGGAGGATTTATGCCAAAAGGAAGAGTTGTATTTGAATATGAAAAATGTAAAGGATGTAATTTATGTGTTAGTTTTTGCCCGACAAAAATTTTAGAGCAAAGTAAAACTAAGACCAATTCAAAGGGTTATAATATAATTTTAGTAACCGACCCAAATCGTTGTATTGGTTGTGCCAATTGTGCGATTATGTGTCCGGATTCAGTAATTACTGTTTATAAAGTTTTGGAGGTGGAAAAATGAAAAAAGTTTTAATGAAAGGAAATGAAGCGATTGCCTTAGCAGCCATTGAAGGCGGTGTTGAAGCCTTTTTCGGTTATCCTATTACTCCACAAAACGAAGTTCCAGAATATTTGTCAAAATATTTGAAAGAAAAAAACAAAGTCTTTTTACAAGCCGAATCTGAAATCGCTGCAATCAATATGGTTTACGGAGCAGCTAGTACCGGAAAGCGAGTGATGACAAGTTCATCATCGCCTGGAATTGCTTTGAAGCAAGAAGGGATTAGTTATTTGGCGGGAGCTGAACTACCTTGTCTTATTGTTAATGTAATGCGTGCTGGCCCCGGGTTAGGGGGAATACAGCCTTCTCAAGCCGATTATAACCAAATTACTAGAGGTGGTGGAAATGGCGATTATAAGGTTTTATCATATGCGCCAGAAAACCTACAAGAAATGGTTGATATCATCAAAGAATCATTTTCGATTGCTGAATATTATCGTAATCCTGTTATGGTGGCAGTTGATGGTTTAATTGGTCAAATGATGGAATCAGTTATCATTGATAAATCGTTTACTAAAACAAAAACCGCACCAATAGATTGGGCGGCTGATGGTAATTTAGCCAATAGAAAGAAAAATATAATTAGTTCACTTTATTTAGATCCGGTTAAATTGGAAGAACATAATCTTAGATTAAAGAAAAAATATGATGAGATTACTAAAAATGAAGTTAGATATGAATTGATCAATACCGATGATGCTGAATATATTTTAGTAGCTTATGGAACGATGGCAAGAATTTGTCGTTCGGCAATTTTAACGCTAAGAGAAGAAGGCATTAAAGTTGGTATGATTAGACCAATTACGCTTTGGCCTTTTCCAAATGAAGCTTTTGATAAAATTGCTAAAAGCGCAAAGGAATTTTAGTTTGTGAACTTAGTTTAGGTCAAATGATTCAAGATGTTAAAATTGCCGTCAATGGTAGATATCCAATTCATTTTTATGGTCGGGCGGGCGGAATTATACCAGAACCGATTGAAATAGTTAAGGAAATTAAAAAGATTAAGGAGGGTAAATATAATGAGTGACATCATATATCAAAAAAGCAAAGGATTAACAAATGCCCCGCTTTCTTATTGTCCGGGTTGTACTCATGGTATTATCCATAAATTAGTCGCTGAAGTTTTAGAAGAATTAGGGGTCTTAAATAAATCAATTGGTTTAGCTAGTGTTGGTTGTTCGGTTATGGCTTATGACTTTTTCGATTTTGATATGGTTCAAGCCGCTCATGGTAGAGCCTGTGCGGTTGCAACTGGAATTAAAAGAACTAATCAAGATAAAATTGTCTTTACTTATCAAGGTGATGGTGATTTAGCATCGATTGGTTTAGGAGAAACTATCCATGCGGCTAACAGAGGCGAAAATATTACGGTAATCTTTGTCAACAATGCCAATTTTGGTATGACAGGTGGACAAATGGCACCGACGACATTAATCGGTCAAAAGACTACCACCAGTCAATTAGGGCGTAGTGCCGAAGAACACGGGATGCCGATTTTAATTTCAGAAATGTTTGCAACTATTCCAGCAGTAGCTTATGTTGAAAGAGTATCTTTAACGAGCCCAGCGAAAGTTAAAAAAGCGAAACAATCGATCAAAAAAGCTTTTGAATACCAAATAGCGAAAAAAGGATTTACAATAATTGAATTTTTATCAA
>CAZRWC010000051.1:0-2225 GCA_964603705.1 uncultured Acholeplasmataceae bacterium | reverse complement strand
AAGCCATCATCACTCAATAGATTTCTAGCAAGTCTTAACCTTGGGTACATCATGTTTAACCAATCCGTATGGTAACGGCCACTTGTCTCAGTGTTTGTCGTTTTTAAGAAACCATCATTATCAACTTGTCCAGTAAATTGGGGAATGACCCCAATTGAATCCTTAAAGTTTATCGACAATGTTACGACTAAATATTATAAACTAGGCATATTTAAAGATGTTGGTGAGAAAAATGAATAAAACGCAAAAGATAACAGTGGCTGGATTTGGTGGACAAGGAGTTATGACAATTGGTCAAATTTTAGCCTATACCGGAAATGAATATGATTTAAATACTTTATGGTATCCTTCCTATGGGCCAGAAACCAGAGGTGGTACGGCAAATTGTGCCGTAACAATTTCAAAAGAAGCAATTAACTCGCCAGTGTTTTCCGAGGCCACGACATTGATTATTTTAAATGAACCTTCTTTAAAAAAATTTATTGACAAAATTGAAGATGACGGTAATTTAATTTATAATTCAAGTTTAATTGTTGAAAAGGTTATAAAAGATAATATCAATATTTATCCCATTCCAGCCAACGATATCGCCTTAAAACTAGGTAACGCTCGGGTTAGTAACATGGTCATGCTCGGAGCATATTTAGCTTTAAATCCTAGTTTTGAAGCTAAAATGCTAAAAGTAATTGAAGCCATGTTAGGTGATAATAAAAGGGATTTATTACAATTAAACCTAACGGCCCTATATACAGGAAAAGAATATTTGGAAAAAATTAAACTCCCATAAAGAAATAGTTGTTATTATTTAAGTTTCATTATATAATGAGAATATAGAAAGGGGTCTTTATAATGTGTTTTTTTAGAAGAAGAAAACAAGCAAATTTAAAAGCTAAACAAGAAGCGGCTCAAAAAGTTGAACCAAAGGAAGAAAAGGTCGTAAAAGCGCCAAAAGAAGAAAAAGTTGTAGTTGAACGAAAAGTTGAAACTAAACCTGAGGAAAAGAAAGTAACACCAGAACCGGTTGAAAAGAAAGCAGCACCAGAACCAATTGAAGAAAATGCTGCGCCAGAACCAGTTGCTAAAAAGGAAGTTGATAAACCAGCTGAGAAAGAAGATGAATCAGCCGAAGGTAAAAAAACTCCACCTAAGTATCATGTATCACAAAATAAAAATCAAAAATCTGAACATTATAAAAAATGGCGTGTCCGCTTAGCTGGCTCAGATAAAACTATTAAATTTTACGATACGCAAAAAGAAGCAATTGAAGCGGCTAAAGAATTTGCCGAAAATAACGATGGATCAGTTGTTATTCACAAAGTAGACGGCTCAATTCGCAAACAAGATTATACTAAGAAAAGTTAGTTTTTAGAATGTCAAAAACAAAAAAATATCTTGATATCTTTTGGACTTTTTTTAAAATAGGTTTGTTTACTTTCGGCGGTGGTTATGTCATGTTAGGAATTATGCAAACAACCCTAGTCGATAAAAAAAAGTGGTTTACAGAAGACGAGATGTTTGATTTAATAGCAATTTCAGAATCAACACCTGGACCATTTGCTATTAATGCAGCAACCTTTATCGGTTATAAGAGAGCTAATTTTATTGGCTCTTTTTTTGCAACGCTTGGAACGGTTTTACCTTCATTTGTAATTATTTTAATTGTTAGTTATTTTTTAAATGCTTTTGAATCTAATCTCCGCCTTCAAAATTTTTTAAAGGGTATCCAAGCTGGAGTTGGGGTTTTAATTTTTAGTGCCAGCGGGCGATTGGCAAAAAAATTAGAAAAAAGTTTATTTAATATTTTATTGTTTTTTTTAGGAGTAATAGTTGCCCTATTTACCAATTTTAGTTTAATTTATTTGTTATTAATTTTAGCCTTTTTTGGAATTGCTTCAAGTTTTGCTCAAAAGGAAAAAGCTTTTAATAAAGAACCAAAATTAAGCGACAAAGAGGAGGACTCTCATGATAATTATTAATTTACTTAAATTATTTTGGACCTTCTTAAAAATTGGTTTATTTACTTTTGGCGGCGGTTATGCAATGATACCGCTAATCGAACAAGAAATGGTTAATCAAGGGTGTTTAACAAGTGAACAAGTTTATCGATTTATCGGCATCTCTGAATCTACACCGGGACCATTTGCGATTAATATTGCAACTTTTGCCGGCTATCAAATTGAAGGCGTTTTAGGGGCATTATTTGCGACAATTGGGGTTGTTTTACC
>CAZRWC010000050.1:0-7180 GCA_964603705.1 uncultured Acholeplasmataceae bacterium | reverse complement strand
GAGGCTTTTGATAGGATCATAGATTACTATGGAAAAGAAAAGGCTTATGGCATTATGGCTACAATCAAAATCATTATGTTTGGTAATAATAATGGTATAGCCCTGACTAATTTTTTTAATCGCCTCAGATTTAAAAAGAATAAGAACTCAAAATTATTAACTGAATTATATAATGGTTTTTTTGCCTATCTAATTTTACCGATTTTTCTTTTTGTTAATTTATTTACAAAGAAAAAAACTTATTGAACTGCTTTAAATATATTTGTTTTTAAATATTTTTTTGTCTAAATCTTGCTTTTAGATTCTTTTTCTAAAGGCAGGTTTTATTTAAATATCTTTTAGTTTAGATATTTTAAAAACAAATATATTTCACAATATTGACAAAATATTATATAATTATAGATACAATTATATTTTTTAAAATGGCAAATGAATTATAAAAAGGGGAACTTTATGAGAAATAGACGCAAACCATTCTTCAGTTTCGTGAAAAGTATTGTCAGAATTTTTATCAAAAAACCTAATATTATTAACCTAAACGAAGAAGAAATAGAAGCGGGATCGATAATTATTTCAAATCACGTCGGAGCTTTAGGTCCTGTTAAACATGAATTATATTTAGATGTTCCTTTTCATTTTTGGGGAACTTATAAAATGAACAGTGGATTAAAACAAAGATATAAATATTTATCTTATGAGTATTATCATCTTAAACATAAAAACTCGCTTAGAAAAGCTAAAATAAAAGCTTTTTTCTTAACTCCTTTGATGGGAATGTTTTATCGGGGAATGGGATTGATTTTAACTTATCCTGATATGCGTTTAAAGGAAACTATTAAAACGAGCATAAATTTTTTAAAGAATGGTAAATCTATTTTAATCTTTCCCGAAGATTCAGTTGACGGATATTTTGATGATGTAAGGCATTATTTCCCGGGTTTTTTAATCTTAGCAAAAGAATATGTGAGAAAAGAAAAAAAGGATATTAAAATTTATAATCTTTTATTTGATAAGCATTCTAATACAATAGTTATCGATAAATATATAAATTATTTAGAATATCCCGACCGCAACAATTATCGCTTACAAGCTGAAAACTTATTAAAAAGAGCGATGGAATTAAAAAACGAAATTAAATAAGTCAATTATTATTCTAATAAAGAGTTACCTACAGGTAACTTTTTTTTAAAAATAAGTTATAATAGAAATGATATAAAGGAAACTAGGTGATTATATGTATGCTCCTTTAAAAGCAAGAAATAACCAAAATATTAATTCCAAAGAAGTAGTTAAGCCAACTAAAGAAAAAAAGATTAAAGAACTTATCATGAATACTTTAAGCGGTATGACTATTGGTCTTTTCGCTACTTTAATAATTGGGACAATTTTCGAACAGTTCGCCTCGTTAATTGGTAATAATTGGGTTGGCAATTTTTTAAATGATGGAATTGCTAAAGTCTTAAAGTCTGCGATGGGAATTGGAATTGGGATTGGAATCGGTATTAGCCTGAAACAAAACAGTTTAAAGTTGATAGTTTCTGGGATGATGGGCGGGATTGCAACTTCATTTAAGTTACAATTTGTCAACAACTCTAATCCGCTATACCAACCGGTTATCGGACTAAACTTAGATCCTTTAACAACTTATCTAGTAGTTTTGTTTGCGGTTTTGTTGTTAAATATGATTTTAAAAAAACAAACTCCTATAGATATCTTATTAATACCATTTTTAGGTGCCTTGATTGCTTTTGTTCTTACCTATTTAATTAGTGGCCCGATTGGATATTTATCTATTACTTAAGTCAATTTATTAATTTAGCGACTACCGCACTACCACTTGTGATGGTAATTGTGATTTCAGTATCAATGGGGATGATTTTAACCGCCCCAATTTCAAGTGCTGCGATTGCTTATTTGATTACATTAGGGGCAAACCCAGTTGCGGCAGCTGCCGCAATTATTGGAACTTCCACCCAAATGGTAGGGTTTGCAATTCAATCTAGAAAAGATAATCCTATCGGGGTTGTTTTATCGGTTTTCTTTGGAACTAGTATGTTACAATTTAAAAACATTATTAAAAAACCAACTATTTGGTTACCAACAATTATTTCGTCTGCCATTTTGGCTCCATTTGTTTTATTATTTAAACTACCTTTTAGTGTAGAAGCCGGTGTGATACAAAACGCTTGGACATTAGGCGCCGGAATGGGAACAAGTGGCTTAGTAGGGCAAATTTCAACTATTCAAGCAATGGGATATAATAATTTAACGGCATGGATATTCATAGTTTCTTTACAAATTGTTGGACCAATTCTTTTAGTTTATTTAATTGATTTAATGTTTAGAAAGTTTAAATGGATTAAAGCTGGAGATTTTTCGTTATAAAAAAATAGTTATAATCAATCATAAGATAGAAAAAAGCACTTCTAAATCGAAGTGCTTTTATTATAATAGAGTTGAAAAAGCTTTAAAAAAGTTTTGAATTGTACGGTAGATAAAAGATTTGTTTCGCAAATCTTCATAGGAATTTAATTTTGATTCCTCAAAGGCTTTAATAAAAAAGTCTTTTAATTGTATAATAGCTTTATCGTCTTCAAAATAAACATTATTTTCAAAATGTAGAAAAAACGATCGATAATCAAAATTTGTTGTCCCCACATTAGCTGCTTGGTCATCTACTAAAACTGCTTTAGCATGATTAAATCCTGGAGTATATTTATAGATTTTCACATTATTTTTCGCTAAATCTTTCGCATAACTTAAAGAAACCATGTATATTAGTTTTTTATCTGGTATTTCAGGAATTATAATTCTAACATCAAGTCCCCTTTTAGCGGCTTGTGTAAAGGCGTTTTCCAACTCATAATCAATTATTAAATAAGGGCTGCTTACATATACGTATTTTTTTGCATTACTAATCATATGTAAAAGAGTGTTTTTGGCATTTAATTGGTTGTTAATCGAAACATCGGCATAAGGAGTAATTGAATTATTAAGATTAAATGACTCCTGATCAACTTTATAGAACAAACGATCTATTTTCTCTTTTGTTTGTAGTTCCCAATCTTCAAAAAAACTTATTGTAAAGCTCCAAACAGCGTTTCCTTCAACTTTTAAGCCATCATCTAACCAATAACCAAATCTTTCTTCCATACCAATATATTCATCAGCCAAATTTATGCCGCCGGTATAACCAATAATTCCATCTATAATGACTAGTTTTCGATGATTTCGATAATTCATAGCAAAATTTATATGCGGTCTAACCTTATTAAAGGTTGTTGCCCTATAGCCTTTTTTTCTAAGCTTTTTATAAAAATACATGGGTAAACCATTTGAACCAAAATCATCGTATAAAAAGAATACTTCAACCCCTTCTTGAACCTTTTGATCTAAAATTTCCATAAACTCATTAAATAACTTACCTTTTTTAACAATAAAAAATTGAACTAGAATAAAATTTTTGGCTTTTTTTAAATCTTCAATTATATTTTCAAAAGTTTCTTTGCCGGTTTTAATAAAATCAATTTTTGAATCTTTAAAAGTTGGATAATAATTAGTTGCTAGTATTTTGCTGGCACCAATTGTATCGGTTAATAATAATTCTTGGGTTAAATCTTTTCTAATTTCAACTAATTTATTCGCTTTAATAACCGTCTTTTTACCATAATTACGTTGTGAATATAAAATATAAAACAGCCCCCCAAAGATAGGAACCATTAAAATTGGTGCTATCCAGGCAATTTTATATGTCGGATGCATGTCTTTACCTAAAATATAAATAGCAACTAAAATAGAAAAAATTTCAAGACCAATTGCTATATAAAAACCCCATGTATAATCAATTGAAATCGAAAGATAAACCATAAAGGCAAAAGCAATTAGTTGTAATAATATTAAAATTCCAATTACTGTTACTCTACTAAATAGCAATTTTAAAAATTTTTTCATTTTACTTCTCCATTAATATCATTTGTTTTCCAACAGTCTAATTATACTATATTTTAATAAAATGTTATAATAATTAGTAGGTGGTGAGATTATGAGAAAATTAAATCTCTTTACAGATTTTTATGAATTGACGATGGCAAATAGTTACTTTGTTGAAGGTAAAGAAAAGGAAATAGTTTATTTTGATTATTTTTTTAGAAGTTTACCAGATGAGGGTGGTTATGCTATATTTGCTGGGTTAGATCATTTAATTAATTATCTATTAAACCTAAAATTTAGTAGTGAAGAAATAAAGTATCTAGAAAAACAAAAAATATTTGATCAAGGCTTTTTAGAATATTTAAAAACCTTTAAGTTTAGCGGCGATATATATTCATTTAAAGAAGGTAGTCCCATCTTTCCAAATGAACCAATTTTAACAGTCAAAGGTAATATCATAGAATGTCAAATCATTGAAACATATTTATTGGCAACGCTAAATCATCAATCTTTAATTGCTACTAAAGCAGCTAGAATTGTTGGCGCCGCTCAAAACCGTAATATAATGGAGTTTGGTGCTAGAAGAGCTCACGGTCACGATGCAGCTAATTATGGTGCTAGAGCCGCATATATCGCAGGAGCGGCCGGAACATCAAACACTTATGCTAGTTATAAATATGGAATACCTGCCTTAGGTACAATGGCTCATTCCTATGTTCAAAGTTTTCCCTCTGAATATGAAGCTTTTTTAGCATATGCCAAAACATATCCTAATAACAGTTTGTTTTTAGTAGATACGTATGATACTTTAGAAATTGGTATTCCTAATGCGATTAAAGTCGCCAAAGAATATTTAGAACCCAATGGCTATCGTTTAAAAGGAATTAGAATTGATTCTGGAGATTTAACCTATTTAACAAAAGAAGCGAGAAAAATGTTAGATAAAGCCGGTTTAAATGATTGTTTGATAACAGTTTCTAATTCACTTGATGAATATATTATTAAAGATTTATTATATCAAGGAGCAAAAATTGATACTTTTGGGGTTGGTGAAAGATTAATTACTGCTAAAAGCGAAGCCGTATTTGGTGGCGTTTATAAGCTTGTTGCTCTTGAATATAATGGAGAAATTGTGCCAAAGATTAAATTAAGCGATACGGTTGCAAAAACCACAACCCCTAGTTTTAAACAAGTTTATCGTTTGTTTGATAATAAAAATATGGCAATCGCTGATTTAATTACGCTAAGGGAAGAAGTAATCGATGAAAGTAAGCCCTATTTATTATTTGATCCTGATTATATTTGGAAACAAAAAGAAATTAGCAATTTTAAAGCTGTTCCGATGCAAATAACCGTTTTTAAAGATGGTAAGCTAGTCTATAAAAAACCTAGTTTAAATGAGATCAGAACTTATTGTCAAGAGTCACAAAAATATTTATGGGATGAAATGAAAAGATTAGAAAAACCACATAAATATTATGTTGACTTATCTCAAAAACTTTGGGATTTGAAAAAAGAATTAATAAAATCATATAGAAAGCAATAAAAAATGAATAAAACTGCCAAAAAAGAAAACAGAACCGAGATGATCTTAAACGGTCGTCCTATTATTAAAGGCATAATTATACTATCATTGCCGATTTTTTTAAACAATATTTTAAAAGCCTTTCATGACATGGTTGATATGTTTTTTTTGGCAAGAATGCAGACCACCACTGAACAAATTAACTCGGCCTTGGCAGCGATTAACATCCAATTTCCGGTCTATAATTTTTTCTTAGCAATTGGATCTGGCCTTGCAATCGCAACAGTGGCCCTAGTTAGCCAATATTTGGGAGCAAAGGATAAAATAAAGGCCAGAAAATATTCTTCTCAGTCACTTTTTCTAGCTTTGGTTTTAGGTCTTATTATAACAGTAATTTATGCGCTTTTAAGTGCTTTTGGAACACTACCTAGTCTAATGGGAGCGGCTGGACATACTTTAGAATATTCAATTACTTATTTTTTTGTTAGATCTTTTGAATTTATTCCGGTTTTTATTTTTTTAGTTTATCAAGCTATTAGACAATCAGAGGGCAAGACTAGACTTCCAGTAATAATAAATGTTATTGGAATTATTATTAATTTGTTTTTAACTTGGTTGTTTGTTGCTAAATTAAACTGGGGAATTAAAGGAGCAGCGGTTGCTACTTTAATTGGCCAATTTTCCGCAGTTCCTTTAATTTTAATTGATTTAACATTATCAAAGCTAAATTTAAAAATAAATTTTAAAGAGTTAAAAATTGAAAAAACTGTCGGCAAAGATATTTTAAAAGTTGGACTTCCGGCAGTTTTTGCCGGTTTGATTAACTCCTTGGGTTTTATTATTATTCAAGCTATTTTATTAGGTTATGGCGAAATTGTTTCAACCGGTTTTGGAGCTGGTAATAAATTAAGTAGAATTATTTCTAATTCATTAATGTCTGTTAGTGCTGTCCTTAGCACATACATTGGTAATAATCTTGGTAACGATAACCCAAAAAGAGCTAAAACTTCTTATTATCATGCAGTGGCTTTTACGATTTTTTTATCAATAGTTTTCGGTGGAATAGCGATTTTATTTCGAGAACAATTTAACATTTTACTATTAGGAAAAGATGTTGATGCCGAAGTTTTAAAAATAGCTGACTTGTTTTCTTTAATTTTAGTGTTAACTCAACCATTAGTCGGTATTATTTGGTGTGATGACGCTTATTTTAACGGTTCAGGAAACTCAAAATATTCCTTTTTGTTGGGATTAATTAGATTGTGGGTTTTAAGGTTACCTATCATCTTTATTAGTGTTTGGATTTGGCCAACTTTAAGTTATCATTCGATTTGGATATCGATGTTAATTTCTAACATTGTGATTATTTTTATTGGGGCTATTCTAAGAAAGAAAGTTAAATTAGAGAAAACTATCGAAACCAAAGTTTTCGATGAAACGGAGGGCTTAGCAAATGCTTAATATTGTATTATTTGAACCGGAAATACCACAAAATACTGGAAATATTATGCGTACGTGTGTCGCTATTGGGGCAAAACTACATCTAATCAAACCCTTAGGCTTTTCGCTTGACGATAAATATTTAAAAAGAAGTCAACTAGATTATATTAAATATCTAGATTATGAAATATATCCTAATTTTGATAATTTTGTTGCCAATAATCCGGGTAATTATTTTTATTTATCGCGTTATGGTCACTACAACTATCACGAAATAGATTATAG
>CAZRWC010000049.1:0-7200 GCA_964603705.1 uncultured Acholeplasmataceae bacterium | reverse complement strand
AACAATTCACCAATCGTTCTTAAACGACGATTACCTAAATGGTCAATGTCGTCAGTTGATCCGATGCCAATATATAAATTTAAGTAATAAGAAATGCTTGCTAAAATATCAGAAACAGTTACATATAGACGATCTTCTCTTTGGTCATTTCCAATTATTCTAACGATTGATTCTTTTCCTGTGTCCGAATCTTTTTTGATAACGTCAATCATTTCAACAATAACACCTTCGCGGTATTGTTCCTTAAGAAAAACGTCGCCTTTTAAAAAGTAGTTAATTACATTTTCATCTAAAGAAAACTTCTTTCTTCTAAGCTCTTTTAATACCTCAGGCGTAATAACGGTGTTCTTTTTAACGATAACTTCACCAGTTCTTACATCTAATATATGGTTTTTAGCTAGAAGTTCTCTACCATCTTCGGGATTTTTAATAACATAAATTTCATCTTCTGGTTCATTTTGTAAACTGTTTTCTTTTGAAATTACTTCTTTTCTAAATAACTCACGACTATTTTGTAGTTTTTTAATAATATCAGCCGTAATTTCGGTTTTAGCCGGTATGATTTCGCCATCCAATAATTTAATCTCGGTTGTAGTTAAATAACCTCTTGCACGATTAAAAAGATCTAGCTTTTGGTTGTATTTATAACGACCAACTTCTGCTAAATCATAGCGATTAGGATCGAAAAGACGTAGCCTTATATATTCTCTAGCTGCGTTAGGTGAGACAATTTCACCTTGTCTTAATTTAGAATATAGTTCGACTACTGCTTCATCACTTGTTTGGGTATCGTCTTTCATCAATGTATCTGAAAGAAGTGATTTATCAAATAAATCAGTAATTTCTTTGTTTTTATTAAACCCTAATGCTCTAATTAATGTTGTTAAATAGATTTTTTTAGAGCGGTCTAATTTTCCGTAAATTAGATTTTTTGACCCCATTTCATATTCAATCCAAGCTCCTCTAGTAGGAATAATTTGAGCCGAATATTTTATTTTATTGGTTTTTTTATCTAAATCACCAGTATAGTAAATACCTGAAGACCTTACAATTTGAGACACTATAACTCTTTCGGCACCATTGATGATAAAAGTGCCTGTCGGTGTCATATAAGGTATCTCAGTCATTAAAATTGTATCTTCATAAATGTTTCCGTTTAACACGTGTTCAAGTCTAACTTTGGAATACAATTGTCTGGTATAACTTATATCTCTATATTTCGATTCTTGAAGACTAAACTTTGGTTTTTCAAGATACGGGTCACCAAAATAAAGTCTTACTTCACCATTGGGTGCCTCAATTGGTGAAAAGTCATGAAGCAATTTTGCAATATCTTCATTGACAAACTTGTCAAAAGATTCTGTTTGAATCTCAATTAAGTTAGGTAGATCGATGTCGTAAAGAATTTTTGAATAATTACGACGTTCTGCCTTTTTACCGTATTTTACGGTTTTATATCCCATAATCCACACTCCTAACAATCGGATATTAGATTTATCTAATAAAGTTTTTCATACAATATACAATTTTAGCATAAAATTAATATATTGTCAAATAAAATTTAATATACTATTAAATATAACCCTCAAAGATGGGGTTTGGTTTAACTTAAAAATTCCTTAACAATGCGATTTCGCGCTTAGCATAACACGTCGGATAGCATAACTCTTAAAATGATATTTAAAAATTTAAAATATAGTTCCCAGTTCTATTTAAATTTGTACAAGAAAAAAGGAATATCGCATAATAGAGCCGTTACTAATTTGTTTCTAATTTGAAAACGATTATATCTAAAGTAAATTAAATAGTCAAGTTTTATTTAACCGCTTTAAAGACTGTGTAGCCTTTCTTTTTCTCAAGAATCTCACAATTAGAAAAAAGTTGGTTTATTTTATGAAAAGTTGATTCCGCGCCCTGCTTTTTTCCAACTACCAAATAAAAAACACCGAGTTCATTTAAACGATCATACGCTTCATCATAAAGTCTATAGACGTTCTTCTTGCCTGTTCTTATTGGGGGGTTTGTTATAATAACATCTGCTTTAAAATTAACCTCAGTAAAAAAATCTGACTGTTTAACTATTACTTCAACATCATTTAAATTAGCATTTATTTTACTTAAGTCCACAGCTCTTTCATTGATATCATACATAAAAACTTTTTTATCCGGATATTTTTTCGCAATATAAATTCCAATTGGTCCATATCCGCAGCCCATATCAATGACAATTTTAGTTTTTTCCTCTAACTCAATAGTTTCTAATAAAAGTTTAGTCCCTAAATCTAATTTTGATTTTGAAAAAACACCGCTATTGGTTCTTAAGTTAAGTACTATATCTTTGATTTTTACTTCAAAATCAATTTGTTTATTAGTTAAAGTTTCATCATTTTTAAAGTAATGACTCATTATAATTACCTCTATGATAAAGACGCCAAAAAACCACGCTAATTAAGCGGGTTTTTTGCTTGATTATTGTTAATTACCTAGATAATTATTTAAGTTCAACTTCTGCACCAGCTTCGACAAGTTTGTCTTTAATTGCTGTTGCTTCGTCTTTTGAAATGCCTTCCTTAATTACTGAATCTGGAGTTTCAGCAACTTTTTTAGCTTCTGCTAAGCCTAAGCCTGTTAATTCGCGTACAACTTTAATAACTTGGATTTTATTTGCTCCAAAGTTTTTCAATACAACGTTGAAACTTGTTTGTTCTTCAACTTCTTCAACTGCTGCTGCTGGTCCCGCTACCGCTACTGCTGTAGGGTCAATTCCAAATTCTTCTTTAAGTCCTTCGACTAATTCTTTAATTTCTAGTAGAGTCATTTCTTTTAATGCATCTACGAATTGTTGTTTTGTTAATTTTGCCATTTTTTAATTCCTCCAATTATTCTTTGCTTTCACACAACATATTTAACCCGACTGCGACATCTCTTACAGGGGCTAACATTCCAACTGCTAACATAGTAAGTAGCGTTTCTCTTGATGGTAAGGTTGCTAATTCGATTAATTCTTTATTTCCAACAACTTTTCCTTCAATTACACCAACTTGCATTTTTACGTTTTTATTAGCTCTTGCAAATTCGTTAATAATCTTAGCTGGCGCTACAACATCGTTGTAACTCAATGCGATTGCCTTGGCTCCGACTAAACCATCTTGTAGTCCGTCAAAACCAACTTTTTCGGCAGCACGACGAGAAATATTGTTTTTATAAACTTTTACTTCGCAATCGTTTTCTCTTAGTTTGCTTCTTAAATCAGTAAATTTTCCGACTGTCAAACCATGATAGTCAAAAGCAACTATAGTTTTCGCCATTTGAAATTTTTCGGCTAATTCATTAACTTGAGATTGTTTTTTAACAATTATTTTTTTCAAATTAATTTCCTCCTAGTAAAACAAAAACCCGATTTGCCAACAGACAAAAAGAGTTTCATTTTCATGATACCTCGGTAGGATTTATTGGACACCTACTGTCTTTGGCAATTTAATTTAATTAGTATTTTATTGACGGACCGAATCAATGTCAATATGAATTCCAGGGCCCATCGTTGAAGTGATAGTTACATTTTTTATGTAAACACCTTTAACTGTAGACGGTTTAATTCTAGCCATTTGAGCAGTAAAAACTTTGATGTTTTCAATTAACTTAGCATTGTCAAACGATATTTTGCCAATTGCTGCTTGAATGTTTCCAAATTTGTCTACACGGTATTCAACTTTACCGTTTTTAATTTCATGAACTGCATTTGCTACATCTTGCGTAACTGTTCCGGTTTTAGGGTTTGGCATTAAGCCTCTAGGCCCTAATAATCTTCCTAGTCTACCAAGTTGAGCCATCATGTCTGGTGTTGCCACCATAACATCAAAGTCTAGCCAGCCATCGCCGATTTTTTTAATTAAATCTGCATCTCCAACATAATCTGCGCCAGCCGCTTCAGCTTCACGAGCTTTTTCACCAGTTGCAATGACTACCACTCTAGAAACTTTACCAGTTCCATGAGGTAAGACTAATGCTCCTCGTAAATTTTGTTCGGCTTTTCTTGGATCAAGATTAAGTTTATAGGCTATTTCAACTGTAGCATCGAATTTAGTGTAAGAAGTATCTTTTACTAATTGAACAGCTTCTTCGATATTATATCTTTGCGTACGGTCGACTTTAGCAAGCATTTCACGATATTGTTTGCCTTTTTTCATCTTTCATTTCCTCCTAAATGTGGTATAGCGGGATTTCCTCCCACAATTAAGACCATTATTAATCTTCAATTTCTATGCCCATGTTACGCGCTGTACCAGCAACAATATTCATAGCTTGTTCAACTGTATAAGCGTTTAAGTCAGGCAATTTAATTTCAGCGATCTTTCTTAGTTCATCACGACTAATTTTAGCAACTTTAACTTTATGAGGCTCTCCAGAACCTTTGCTAATTTTAGCGGCTTTTTTTAATAAATCGCTAGCTGGTGGTGTCTTAGTTACAAATGAAAACGTTCTATCATCGTGAACTGAAATTATAACTGGGACAACATAACCAATTTGATCTTTTGTTGCATCGTTAAATTGCGCTACAAACTGCGGAATATTAACTTGAGCTTGTCCTAATGCTGGACCAACTGGTGGTGCTGGACTTGCTTTACCTGCAGGTATTTGTAATTTAACGACTTTGACTACTTTTTTAGCCATAACACATCCTCCTTCGTATTAATAAGCATGTGGTTGTCGGGCCTTGCCCTACCACTACGGTGTGTTTTTTACACGCACATTTTATTTTAACACTTCAATTTAAAAAAGTCAATTTATAAGATATCTATTTTTATTAATATAAAATATTAATATTTATCACAGTAAGCAAATAAAAAAACGTTAGCATCAGCTAACATTTTTTATAAATTATCAATTATATTTCTTTAACATCAAATACACTAATATTTTCATTTGGGGTAGCTCTATTAAACATATAGATTACAACAGTTATAGTTGCTTCTTCATCATTTACAAAACTTACTTCCCCTTTTTGTCCTTTTAAAAGGCCATTTACAATTTCAACGGTTTTTCCTAATAGGTGCTGGTAGGTAGGTTTTGTTCTAAGGCCGGCCCTTAATAAAATCGGATCCATTTCTTCTTGTAAAAGCGGAACTGGTTTTGTTCCTTGCCCACTTGATCCAAGCAAGCCGGTTACCCTAGTTGTGTTACGGACAACATACCAAGACTCATCAGTCATAATCATCTCTACAAACACATATCCCGGAAAAATTTGAATTACTTTGTTTTTAACCACTTCTGTTCCATCAGCTTTGGTTGTAACTTCAGTTTTAGTTTCCTCAGGGACTAAAACATTAAAGATATAGTCGTTCATCCCCATTGAGTCAATTCTTCTTTCTAAGTCGTTTTTGACCGCCTTTTCATAGCCAGAGTAAGTTTGTACAACATACCAACGTCTTTGTCCTTCAAATGGCATCTTAAAACAACCTTCCTAAAGTTTGAATAATTATCGCATCAAATAATAGTAACAACAACATTAAGATACCTGTGAATATAACAGTTCTTAAAACGTTTTCCCAAAATTTTCTAGCTGTTGGCCAGGTAATCTTTCGCATTTCAGGCCAAGCTGGTACAAAAAACGGATAGATTACTAAAAACACACCAAATAATGAAATAATTAATAAGAACCAAGCAAAAATAGTTCCATTATTGCCTTTTCCTAAAACCGGAAAAGAATCATTGATGTTTAATGTTTGGGTAAGAATCATTGCCGCAATAGCTGCGGCACTTAATGCTAAAATGCCTAATAGTAAATTTTCCCAACGGTATTCAGTTGTTAAAACTTCTAATAATTTTGATTTAGGTTGTTCATCTCTTTTTTTAATTGCCATGATAGTTCCTCCTACTTGCTTTCTTTGTGCAAGGTATGTTTTTTACATGTTTTGCAATACTTGTTAATTTCCAATCTTTCTTTAGAAGTTAACTTATTGCGGGTTGTTTGATAGTTCCTGCTTAAACAGTCGCTACAAATCAATATTATTTTTTCTCTCATTAAAAAACCACCTTCCGTGGTCGATAACAAAACAATTATAACAACTTTGTTTTATTTAGTCAACCATATTATTTATATAATATCATTTAAGCTTTTCTTTTATTCTATAAATGGCATTATATATTTGTTTTTTTTGATAATTTGTTTCTTTTTCAATTTTTGAAACACTTTGATTTTCTAAAAAATAAGTGGCAAAGACATATTTTTCGATATCAGATTTAAAATCTTCTTCTAGATAGATAGTTCTTTCTTCTTCATAATTTCCAAACATGTTTATATCATCTAAGATGTTATAGTTAGGTATTTCTTTAATAAGTCGCCAAAACTTTCTTTTTAAGATTAACTCAAAATATTTCGTTAGTGTTTTTCCTTTTTCTTCATTAAAATGAGTAATGGCTTGATATAAGATAATTTTCCCCTCTTGATGAAAATCTTCTTGTTCATAAAAGGGAACATTATATAAGTGAATATACTTCCAAATTAACTTATCGTATTTTTTAAACAAGTATTCTAAAGCAACCCCGTCTTGATGACTTTGAACTAAATAAATTAGTTCATAATCATTAGTTGCTTTATTCAATTTTACTCTCCTTATTTTTTAATCATTTCATACATTATCAGTGCGCCTGCTACACTAACATTTAGGGAATTAATTTTACCATGCATTGGTATTTTAACTAAAAGATCACATGCTTGTTTTATTTGTGATCGCATACCTTCTCCCTCACTACCTAGGATGACAGCGATAGATTGAGTTTTCGGTAAATCGTTATATTCTAAATTGGCGTCACCTGCTGTGCCAACAATTATAAATTTATTGTTTTTTAAATATTTAATTAAATCAATTAAATTTGCCGCTTGAATAACCGGAACATGCTCAATTGCTCCACTTGATACTTTCGCAACCGTTGCATTTAAGGGAACTTGATTTCTAGTTGCAACTACTATAGCGTCTATTCCCGCTGCCTCTGCTGTCCTTAAGATTGCCCCAAGATTATGGGGATCAGATATTTCGTCTAAAATAATAAAGTTTTGTTTTTTCTTGGCATCTACTATATTTTCTATTTGAATATACTCATAAGGTTTAACATCAGCAACTACCCCTTGATGAAGCGCATTATTGGTCAATTCATTAAGTTTGTCTTTAGCTACTGTTTCATAGTTGATTTGTTTAGATT
>CAZRWC010000048.1:566-7332 GCA_964603705.1 uncultured Acholeplasmataceae bacterium | reverse complement strand
AGCGGCTTCGTTGCCATCCATCGATTTAATAATCTTTTTACTCATTTTTTTTCCTCCTCTAATCTATTTTTTAAAAATTTTAAAACCACATGCGCATCTTCTTTAGATTTACATCCTTTAAAGATTTTAATTAATTTTCCTTCTTCATCAATTACGATTGATGACCTAATAATACCTAAAATAGAATTTTTCATAACTTTTTTTTGACCGGTAAATCCCAGTTGTGTTGTTATGTTTAAATCGTTATCAGTTAATAAGATAAATGGTAAGTCATGATCTCTTTTGAATTTCTGATGACTTTTTTGACCATCTTTACTAATACCGATTATTTCAGCACCCAACTTTTGAAATTCACCATAAAGTTCTTTATACTGTAAAGCTTGCGTTGTGCATCCGGGTGTATTGTCTTTGGGATAAAAATAAATTACTACTGGTTTTCCTCTAAAATCACTAATAGAAATTGGTTGTCCGGCCTCGTTCAATAAGGTAAAGTCGACAACTTTATTTAATTCCATATCCTCACCTCTATTGGTAATTATATCATAATTAAGTTTTATAAAATAGTGAAAACATAGAGTTTTTACTAAATTTTAGTTGTTTTGGCTTTCTTATTTATAATTAATAAAAATGAGATAAGAATATTATGAATAAGATTGTCTTATTTATAATTAAACTGTAGCTATTTTTTAAAAACGCTAAAAAGAAAAGAGAGCTGCAAAATACAACTCTCTTGAAAATATAGTTTATTATTAATCAATTAAAAATAAATTAATAAAATTTACGATCAAATCCTTCAAATTCAAAGTCTGTCGGTAAAACATCGGGATCTCTTTCATACTTGTAGTATGTTTCTTCTAAAATACCCGTACCTGCTGGAATTAAACCACCAATAATGACGTTTTCTTTTAAACCGTGTAGTTCATCTACTTTAGCATTAATCGCGGCATCAGTTAAAATTCTAGTTGTTTCTTGGAATGAAGCAGCCGATAATAACGAATCACTTCTTAATGAGGCTCTTGTAATGCCTAATAAGATTGGACGGCCAACCGCTGGACGTTTTTTGTTAAGAAAAGCTTGACGGTTAGCATTTTTAAACTCATTAATTGAAACTTCGGTTCCTGGAAGTAACTCTGTATCTCCTTCAGTAACAACACTAATACGTTTTAACATTTGGCGAATGATCAATTCAATGTGTTTATCACTAATTTCTACACCTTGAGCCCGATATACCAGTTGAACTTCTTCTAAAATATAGTGTTGGGCAGCTTCAACTGAAACAGCACGCAATAATTCCTTTGGATTAATCGATCCTTTAGTTAATTTTTGGCCAGCGTGAACTTTATCGCCTTTTTTAACTAATAAGTCAATGTTTGGATTAGCATGATATTCATGCGTTTCTTTATTTTGATCTTCAATGACAATATTAAGCGCACCGCTTCTTTCGCGATCTAATGATTTAACTTTACCATCATATTCGGTAATAACAGCTTTTCCTTTCGGCTTTCTAGCTTCAAATAACTCTTGAATTCTAGGTAACCCTAAGGTAATATCTGATCCCGCAACTCCTCCGGTATGGAATGTTCTCATCGTTAATTGTGTTCCTGGTTCCCCAATCGATTGGGCAGCAACTACACCAACTGCTTCTCCTACTTCAACGTGCTTGTTAGTTGCAAGGTTTCGACCATAACATTTAGTACAAACACCATTAATAGAATCACAAGTTAAATTCGATCTAATCATAACTTCGGTAACACCACTATTTTCTATTTGATAAGCCAAATCTTCACTAATAGGAACGTTTCTTTCGGCAATGATTTCACCAGTTTTTGGATTAAAGATTGGTTGGGCAGTATAACGGCCAACAATTCGATCTGTTAAAGAGACTGTTTCTTTATTTTCAATATTATAAATAGCTTTCATTACGGTTCCTTTTTCAGTTCCGCAATCTTCTTCAACAATAATAACATCTTGAGCAACGTCAACTAATCTTCTTGTTAAATAACCCGACTCAGCGGTTTTTAAAGCGGTGTCGGTTGATCCTTTTCTTGCCCCATGAGTTGATATAAAGAATTCAGATACCGTTAAACCTTCTCTAAATGAGGCTTGAACAGGAACCTCAATTGTATCTCCTTTCGGGTTACTCATCAGACCACGCATACCTAATAATTGTGAGAAGTTACCGGCACTACCTCTAGCACCAGAGTCGCTCATCATATATAGTGGGTTATTGTGATCGATTTCTTTCATAATACCGCGTTGAATCTCAGTACCGGCATTTTTCCATTCTTCAATAACTAAACGTCTTCTTTCATCATCGTTTAACATACCCATTTCTAAGTATGAATCAATTTCCGCTATTTTTGCGTTTGTTTTAGAAATAATTTCTGGTTTTTTAGAATAGACGTTAATATCTGAAAACGAAACAGTTACTCCTGATAAAGTTGAATATTTAAAACCTAAATCTTTTAATTTATCTAACATTCTTGATGTTTCTGTAACTTGATAGACTTTAAATACTTGGGCAATTATTTGCGATAAAAACTTCTTTTTAAATGGTTCAGGAAGAAAACTTTCCGGTTGTTCAGCCAATATTTGTTTTATATTAGTTCCTTTTTCAAAGAAATATTTATCAGGGCATTTGGATTCTAAGTTTTCCTTTGAAGGTTCATTAATATATGGGAAACTTTCTGGCAAAATTTGATTAAATATCATTTTTCCTAAAGTTGTTACTAAATATTTGTCTTTTTGTTCATCGCTGAAAAAGTGATTTATCGATGATGCTCTTAAAACAATTCTTGTGTGTAACCCAATTTCTTTATTTTCATAAGCAAGATTAGCTTCTTCAAAATTGGCGAAAAACTTACCTTCGTTTCTATGTTCATAAGAATCTTTTTTCGAACTATCATATTTACGTTCAATAGTTAGATAGTAATTACCCAGTACCATATCTTGCGATGGTGTAACAACCGGTTTACCGTCTTTTGGATTTAAAATATTGTTAGAAGCAAGCATTAATAATCTAGCTTCAGCTTGCGATTCAGGCGAAAGCGGTAAGTGAACAGCCATTTGGTCACCGTCAAAGTCAGCATTAAACGCTGGGGTAACAAGTGGATGTAGTCTAATTGCCTTACCATCGATTAGTTTAGGTTCAAATGCTTGAATACCTAATCTATGTAATGTTGGAGCACGGTTTAATAAAACCGGATGTTCTTTAACTACTTTTTCTAATGCTGTCCAAACATCATCATCAAATGATTCGTATTTGTTATTAATGTTTTTGCGGTCTACACCTTCAAGTTTTTTAAGTTCTTTTAATACAAATGGTTTGAATAAGATAACAGCCATTTCTCTTGGAATACCAGCTTGATACATTTTTAAATCCGGTCCAACTATAATAACTGAACGGGCTGAATAATCAACGCGTTTACCAAGTAGATTTTGTCTAAAGCGTCCTTGTTTTCCACGAAGTGCATCAGAAAGAGATTTCAAACTTCTATTTCTTTCCATAACAGCTCGATTACCACGTTTTGCGTTATCAAAAAGTGTATCGACCGCTTCTTGTAGCAATCTCTTTTCGTTTTTAATAATTAAACGCGCGGCAAATTGCGTCATTTGTTTTCTTAAACGGTTATTTCTGTTTAAAATACGACGATATAAATCATTTAAATCAGTCGTAGCAAATCTTCCGCCTTCTAATGCCACCATTGGTCTTAATTCTGGTGGTATAACTGGAATAACATCCATAACCATCCATTCTGGTTTATTATCAGATTGGTTAAAGGCTTCGACTACTTCCAAACGGCGAATAATTCTTTCGCGTTTTTGTTTAGTTGAAGTTTTATATTTGTTTCTTAAATATCTAACTTCTTTATCTAAATCTAGATCTGTTAACAGTCGTTTAACAGCTTCTGCACCAGTTAAGGCTTCAAAGCGATTACCATATGTTTCTCTTAATAGTGAATATTCTTGTTCAGATAAAATTTGCTTTTTATGAACCGGTAGACCCGCACCAGGATCAGTTACGATATATGAAGCATAATAAACTACTTGTTCTAAATGCTTAGCTTTAATACCTAATAAAATTGCTAGTCTTGATGGCGAGTTTTTTAAATACCAAGTATGAACAACTGGAGCTTCTAATTCGATATGCCCCATTCTTTCACGACGAACCAAAGACTCAGTAATTTCAATTCCGCACTTAGGACAAATTTGTCCTTTATTGCCGGTTTGCTTTTTTCCACAATTACATTGATAGTTTTTAGTTGGTCCAAAGATTCTTTCACAAAACAAGCCATCTGGTTCTGGTTTAGAAGTACGATAGTTAATTGTTTCATGATTTAAAACTTCACCATAACTCCATTTTCTAATTTCTTCTGGGGAAGCAATTCTTATTTTGAAATGACTATAGATTCTTGAGCCATATCCTTTTCTTTTAGTAACAACTTTAGTTTGAATTCGTTTTGATAAGTCAATATCAGAAACGCTTTGTTGTGATTGTAAAATTTCTAATTTTTCATCATAGTCCGCAATACTTAACGGTTCAATTTGAAAATAGGTTAATACGTTATTAACAGAAGTTAAGTTTTCTTCATCGTTTTTAAAAATTTGGTATAAAACGCCTCTCTTAGCATTAAGAAATTCAAAAGTGTTATTAATTGAGGCAACCCTTAAAGCCCCAACAGCATCTTGGCTTAATCCTAGAGAATTAAGATTTTCCGGTAATCCATATTTTCTTAAAACCCCTATTACTTCATCTTTTACTTCTGCTTCATAAGGTGAAAGTAGTGAGTTGAAGTCATTTAAGTCAAAGGTGTTGAATTCTTTTAAAGTTAGTAAACCTAATAAATTTAAGGCTTCTTTCGTTTCGTCACTAACTTTTAAATTTTTAGTTTGTAAATCTAAATTAATACTCATTAACGGAAGCCTCCTCTCATATTACCCGGTTTATTATCAACTAATGATTTAACTGCATCATTATCACCAGTATCAGAGTTGATTAATTCAACATATAAGCCTAGTGCTTGTAATTCATGAGTTAACACTCTAAATGATTCAGGTAAGCCTGGTTTAGGCATTGGATAACCATTAGTTATCGAATTATAAACGCGGTTTCTACCAATCATATCATCGGATTTAACAGTTAACATTTCTTGAAGAGTGTGAGCTGCTCCATAAGCATATAGAGCCCATACTTCCATTTCTCCAAATCTTTGTCCGCCGTTTTGAGCTTTACCACCCATTGGTTGTTGAGTAACTAAGGTATAAGGACCATCAGCTCTAGCATGTAATTTATCATCAACCATATGTGATAATTTAATCATATACATAACACCAACCGAGATTTTTTGACTAAATGGTTCGCCTGTTCTACCATCATATAAAACAATCTTACCGTCTTCGCTGGCATTTGCTTCTTTAATAATGTTTCTTAAATCTTTATCTTCTACACCATCAAAAACTGGTGTGGCAATTTTAATTCCTAATTTTTGCGCTGCATCTCCGGCGTGAATTTCTAAGATTTGTCCAATATTCATTCTTGATGGCACCCCTTGTGGGTTTAAAATAATATCAATTGGAGTACCGTCTTCAGTATAAGGCATGTCTTCTCTTGGTAATATTTTAGAAATAACCCCTTTATTACCGTGACGTCCTGCCATTTTGTCACCTTCAGTAATCTTTCGCTTTTTAGCCACATACACTTTGATCATTTCATTAACACCTGGTAATAAAATATCGCCGTTTTTCTTTGAAAAATATTCTATTTTTTGTACGGTACCGCCACTGCCATGAGGAACTTTTAAAGAAGAGTCGCGTTGGTCTCTTGATTTTTCACCAACAATTGATAAAATTAATTTTTCTGCTGGACTCGGTTCTACCGATCCTTTTGGTGTAATTTTACCAACTAAAACGTCACCTTCTTTTACTTCACTACCCGGAACAATAACTCCCTTTTCATCTAAAAAACGAATAGTATCTGGTTTAACGTGAGGAATTTCTCTAGTAATCATTTCTTTTCCAGCATTTTTAACTTTTAAATCTTTAGTATAAACTTCATACTCATCAATATGAACAGAAGTATAAACATCATTGATAACTAAATCTTCACACATGATTACTGCGTCTTCATAGTTATAGCCTTCCCAAGTTGTAAAGGCAACTGTTACGTTTCTACCTAGTGCCAATTCACCTTTATCAGTTGAAGGTCCATCAGCAATCACATCACCAGCATCAATCCATTCTCCTAATACAACGATTGGTTTTTGAATAATACAAGTATCTTGATTAGAACGATTAAATTTAATTAATTTATAAGTAGCTGTTGCATCCGGTGTATGACCAGCCAATTTTAAAGCCGCTTCAAAGGTAAACTCTTGACCAGGCTCATAAACAACCTCATTACCAATCATAATTTTTTGCGTTGGTAATTTAGTAATTTCAATTTGGTTGGCATCAACATATGTAACGAAACCAGTATCATAAGAAACCACGTTGGCTCCAGAGTCTTTTGCAGCACGATATTCAATACCGGTTCCCACAATTGGAGAGTGTGGCATTAATAATGGTACGGCTTGACGTTGCATGTTGGCACCCATTAGGGCACGTGATGCGTCGTCATGTTCAAGAAACGGAATAGTTGAAGTCGCTACTGAAACAATTTGTTTTGGGCTAACGTCCATATAAGAAACTTCGCTTTTATCAAAAACACCCGTTTCACCATTTAAACGACCAATAATTCGATTTGATATAAAACTTCCATCTTCATTGA
>CAZRWC010000048.1:0-556 GCA_964603705.1 uncultured Acholeplasmataceae bacterium | reverse complement strand
GAAGCGATAACTTCTAAGGCTTCTTCATCCGCTGTTAAGTATTTATATTCGCTTGTAACGATCGGATTAATGTTTCCGTTTTTGATACCGCTTCTATCAACGACTAAATAAGGTGTTTGAATAAATCCATATTTATCAACTCTACTATATGAAGCAAGCGATGAAATTAAACCGATTGATTGTCCTTCTGGGGTTTCAATCGGACAGATGCGTCCATAGTGTGAGTTGTGAACGTCACGCACTTCTATACCTGCACGATCTCTAGATAAACCACCAGTTCCTAGTGCCGAAATTCTTCTTTTTTGAGTTAATTCGGCTAACGGGTTGATTTGATCCATAAACTGAGATAATTGTGAACTACCAAAAAACGATTTTATTACACCTGTAAGTGGCGACATATTAATTAAATTAGCCGGTCTAACATCGGTAAATGAAACCGTAGACATTTTATCTTTAATATTTTTTTCGGTTCTCGCTAAACCGATTCTAAATTGATTTTTTAACAATTCACCAATCGTTCTTAAACGACGATTACCTAAATGGTCAATGTCGTCAG
>CAZRWC010000047.1:0-7469 GCA_964603705.1 uncultured Acholeplasmataceae bacterium | reverse complement strand
CCTTAAAAAGCATGCCTTAACTCAACTTCAAGCCGTTGGGCGAGACTCAGAACACTTTATTACTGCTAATCGTTTAGTTAAATTCTTAAAATATTTTGTTGATATTAATGATGAATTAGTTCCTTCTAATTCTTTATTAAGAGAATTTATTGGAGGATCTGGTTTCCATTAAAATGAAAGCACTAAGTATAATTGACAAGGTAGTTTTATCACAAGATCAAATTTTAGATTTATTAAAAATTTATGAGGAAAAAGGGCGTGATTTTTACTATGCTCGTCTTTTAGAAAAAGATGAATCAGCCTTTAATCAAAACGCTTTACAAGAAGATAATTACTATATTGGTTTATTGTTTAACATTGATTTTACTGATGCTAAATTAAAATTGTGGAGCAAGAGAAATTACGCTCCCAAAATCAAAGAAGACATCTATTATAACAATATTAAAAAAGCTATTAAATCGATTAGAACTCATGGTAATAATTTTGAGCTTTTCGCCAATGAGGTAATTGATTTAGCAAAAATGTTAGCCAAAAATGTTAAATCAAACCCGATATTAAAAAAAGATAAAAGCGAAGATATCTTTCTAGTCAACACCAAAAACTATACTAAACAAGAAGACTTAATCGAACTAGTTGAATTATATAATAACCAAATTAAAAATAATCGTTATGAAACACTTGCCTTATTAATTAGTTTTTATGTTGACTTTATTAACGTGAAAATCTACCAACACGATAATGAATTAATCGGCCTAATTTTATTATTTACATTAATTCAAAAATACTTTTCCGTTTTTAAATATATTAGTTTTTTCAAGCATTTAAAACCACTTTATCCAGATTTTGAGCAAGGTTTAAAAGAGGCAAATTATTATTGGGATCAAGGTTATCCAAGAATTGAAATGCTCCATAAAACTTTAATTAAAGTAATTAAAAACTCCTATGAAGACTTAAGGCTTTTAGCTCACCGCTATGAATTTGATCGCGAACTAAATAAAACCAACAATGTAGAAGGAACCATTTTAAAGGGTAAAGAAATCTTTTCAAAAGCTGATTTAAGAAAAGAACATCCTAATATTAGTGATTCAACTATCCAAAGAACTTTAGATCGAATGAAAGCTGAAGGACAAATAAGATCTTTAGGAACGGGAAGGTCAGCCAAGTGGCAAAGAATTAAACCGAAAAACAGTGTTGAAGTATTAGAATTATTTACCGATAGTGATTTTTAAAAAAACTTAAAATAAAACATAAAATTTATATATATAAATAAAAAGAGTTTGTTTCCGCTTTTAATCGGAGCAAACTCTTATTTTATTATTTTTTTCTATAACAATTAGTTAAATATTTTTAAAAATTCTTATTTTGTAAACATTCCTTGACTTAAGATAGACATCGTTTTATCAGTTAAATCTTCAATATAATCTATCGTTACATTTTCTTCAAATAAAACCATTAAACCGACAAAATTAGAAACACCCATTAAAACGAAAGCTAAAGTTTCTAAATCTATGTCCTTAACAACTTCCCCAGTTTCCTGAGCCATTTTTAAACCTTTAATATAGGCCTTGGCAAAATCTTGGTAATAATTTTTAAAGATTTCAAAATCAACATACATCGCTTCCCAAAAAATTCGATAACTTATTGGATGATGCCAAGCAAAAGTAATAAACGCTTTTAAGCCTTCTCTTTCCATTTCATAACGCGTTTTAGCACCTTTAATACCATCATGGATAGCAGATCTAATTTTCGCCCCATAAATATCAATTAAATAAACATAAAGCGACTGTTTATCATCAAAATATAGATAAAATGTTCCGGTCGCTAATTTTGATTCGAAAATAATTTTATTAATTGAAGTAGCGTGAAATCCATATTGAGCAAAAAGTCTTGTTCCTGTTTCTACAATTCGATCAAAGGTTTTTTTACCATCAATTCTTTTAGGTAAACGATATTTTTTATCTTCCATTACTAACATTCCTTTACTTTTCTAAGATGATTCTTTATACAGGTTAATTTTATATGAGATAAAATAATTTGTCAAATGAAAGATTATGACAAATTTAGCAAAACTTTGTTATTTAACCTATAACTTCTAATTTATGTAAACATAAAAGTCTTAATCAGGTGGCTTTTCTATATAACTTTTTCTATGTAATCGTATTGAGATGAAAACTCTTTTATGATAAATATTGTTGAAACGTAAATGAATATGCTGAAACAAATTAAATAAAAGGGGATTTATATGAAAAAAGTTTATGTAGTTCGGCCAAAAGTAGTGCCATCGATATAAAATATTTTTTACCCTCTTTTTCATTTATGGGGAAAAAAGATTTATGGTTAGCACCAAAATATATGCCCCTTCAAAGCTTTAAAAACTAATTTTGTTATTAAAAGATATGATGCAAGCGATATATTATTTATTTATGATGAAACTGCAATATATGATATAATAGACTTCATAGAAGGGAATATAAAATTATGAGAAAAATAAAAATAATCGTAATAATCACGATTTCAATTTTAGGTTTATTGGCCTTATCTGGTTGCTTTGGTGAAAAAGAAACGCCTAAAGTTACTAAAATTGAAGCTAATGATGTATTAATTTTAAAATTAGGTCAACCGCCTAAAACATTAGAAGTAACTGTAACACCTCAAGGAACCAACGACTATTTAAAATTAAGTTTTTCGACTTTAGGAATTGCAGAAGCAGAAAGATCAGATACTAGTTATAAATTTTTAATCTCACCAATTAGTCTTGGCACAACAACATTAAAAATTAGTTCTTATACTAATGAAGAGATTTTTATAGAAGTAAATATAACCGTTATTAGTAATGAGGCCTTAAACCATCCATTTGTAAACTATAATTAAAAAATGATTGTGGAAAAAGAATTTATTAGAATTAGTAATGGTGAAAAATTAGCTTATCTAAAAGCTGGTAATGGGAAAAAAACACTTATCTTAATCCATGGAAATTACACTTCTTCAGTCCAGTTTTTACCTTTATTAAATCAAATTGATGAAGACTTTACCGCTTATGCAATCGACTTAAGAGGATTTGGAGACTCTACATATTATAGAAGAGTTAATTTTTGTTTGGACTGGGCTGATGATATTTATCGCTTTATAACCAAGTTTAATTTGGAAAATATTTTTATAATTGGACACTCTTTAGGGGGTGGTGTGGCAATGGAGTTAGTCGCTAGACATCCTGATTTAGTTAAAAAATTAGTTTTAATTTCTTCAACTACTTATCGCGGATACCCCTTATATAAAAAAGATAGAGATGGTAATATCATCTTTGCTGAAACATTTAGCTCGGCCGATGAACTACGAGAAGACGAAATCGAAGTTATGCCAATTCTTAATGCTTTAGAAAACCAAGATCGTTTCAAGGTTGAAAACTTTTTAAAACATACGCTTTTAAGAAATTGTAGTACTAAAAATAGTTATTATCATTTAATGATAGATGAAGCGATGAAAGAAAGATGTTTAATTGATGCTGATTTTGCGATTGCCAGTTTAAATATGGGATCTGAACACAATTTTTATAATGCTGGTAACCAAGGTATTAACTATATCAAAATACCCGTTTTACATTTGGTTGGCAATAATGATCTTTTAATCCCAAAAGATATGGTTTTAGATAATTATTATGCTTTAAAAAATGTCTCTACCATGATTGAGTATTTAAATTATGGTCATGGTCTTTTAATTGAAAACCCTGATGTTGTTTCTAAAGATATTTTTAATTTTTTAAAAAATGATTTAATTATAAAAGACAATATTATTGTTAAATAATAAATAACCACTTTGGTGGTTTTTTTTATATTATAAGGCGATATTTAACTTATTTAGATAATTTATAACGTTTAATTTGCCGCTTTTTTAGATAATCTGCTTTGTAAAGGTTTTCATAATCTTTAAAATTATAGTTTATTTTTAATTATGTTATAATAATCTTGTACGTAAATATAGAAAAAATATAAAAAGGAGGACTTTTATGTCAAAAAAATTTGTTTACATGTTTAGTGAAACCAATACATCAATGCGTAATTTAGTTGGTGGTAAAGGAGCTAACTTAGGTGAAATGATTAGCTTAGGCTTACCAATTCCTCAAGGTTTTACAGTTACAACTGATGCTTGTTTAGTTTATTTAAAAGAAGGTAGAAAAATTAATCAAGCGATTTATGATGAAATCTTTGAATCAGTTAAAAAATTAGAAAAAATTACCGGCAAAACTTTTGGAGATCCTAAAAACCCTTTATTAGTTTCAGTAAGATCTGGTGCTAGAGTATCAATGCCAGGAATGATGGATACTATTTTAAACCTTGGTTTAAATGATGAAGTTGTAGCTGGTTTATCTAAAGCAACTGGTAACCCAAGATTTGCTAATGACTCTTACCGTCGTTTTATCCAAATGTATTCTGATGTTGTAGTTGGTTTTGAAAAATCACATTTCGAAAGAATTATTGATGAAATGAAAGAAGAAAGAGGCATTAAATTAGACACAGACTTTACAGCTGATGATCTGCATGAAATGGTTTTAAAGTTTAAAGCTATTTACAAAAAAGAAATGCATGAAGATTTTCCGTCTGACCCAAAACAACAACTTATGGGAGCAGTTGCTGCCGTTTTTGATTCTTGGGAAAATCCAAGAGCTGACTATTATCGTAAAATGAATGGTATCCCTTCTGAATGGGGAACTGCTGTTAACATTCAATCAATGGTTTACGGTAACATGGGTAAAACATCAGGTACTGGGGTTGCCTTTTCTAGAAACCCTGCAACTGGTGAAAACCATGTCTTCGGTGAATACTTAATGGATGCTCAAGGTGAAGACGTTGTAGCTGGAATTAGAACTCCTGAAGTTATCGATACTTTAAAAGATGTTATGCCAGAAGCTTATGATGAATTTATGCGTTTAATTAAATTACTTGAAGTTCACTACAAAGATATGCAAGATGTTGAGTTTACAATTGAAAATGGTAAACTTTATTTTCTTCAAACAAGATCAGGAAAAAGAACTGCTCAAGCGGCTTTAAAGATTGCGGTTGATTTAGTTAAAGAAGGCTTGATTACTGAAGAAGAGGCAATTTTATTAGTTCAACCTGCTCAACTTGATAGCTTATTACACCCTCATTTCGACGAAAAAGAACTTAAAAAAGCTAAGAAAATTGGTCAAGGTTTACCAGCATCGCCAGGTGCTGCAACTGGTAAGGTCGCATTTAACGTTCCTCAAGTACTTGAGTTTAATAAAAAAGGCATTCCAGCTGTTTTAGTTAGAGTTGAAACATCACCAGAAGATATCGAAGGTATGAACGTTAGTGAAGGTTTCTTAACTGCTCGTGGTGGTATGACTTCTCACGCCGCTGTTGTTGCCCGTGGTATGGGTAAAACTTGTGTGGCAGGAGCGCATGATTTAGTAATTAACGAAACTGAAGGTTGGTTTAGAATGGGTGGAGTTACTCTTAAAAAGGGTGATGACATTTCTCTAGATGGTACCACTGGCTTTGTATATGCTGAAAAAATCGATACTGTACCTGCTGAAATTGCTGGCGAATTTGAAACATTTATGAACTGGGCTGACAAATACCGTCGTCTTGGTGTTAGAACTAACGCTGATACGCCTGAAGATGCCCGCCAAGCGCTTGCTTTTGGTGCCCAAGGTATTGGGTTAACTAGAACTGAACACATGTTCTTTGCTTCAAATAGAATTGGTGCGATTAGAGAGTTTATCGTAAGCACAACTCCAGAACAAAGAGAACACGCTCTAAATAAAATTTTACCAATGCAACAATCAGATTTTGAAGAATTAATCGTTGCAATGGAAGGTCATCCTATTACAGTTCGTTATTTAGATCCACCGTTACATGAATTCTTACCAACCAATGAAAAAGACATCGTTGCACTAGCTAAAGAATTAAATATCACGGTTACTCAATTAAAAGAAGTTATTGAAAGTAAACACGAATTTAACCCTATGATGGGACATCGCGGTGTTCGCTTATCTATTTCTTATCCAGAACTAGCTAAAATGCAAACAACTGCTTTAATTCAAGCCTATATCAATGTTCAAAAGAAACATCCAGAATGGAAATTAGTTCCTGAAATTATGATTCCTTTAATTGGTGATGTCAAAGAATTAACTTATATTAAAGAAGTTGTAGTTAAAACTGCTGATGAATTAATTAAAAAGGCTAATATAAAACTAGATTACCATGTAGGAACTATGATGGAAATTCCAAGAGCTTGTTTATTAGCTGACGAAGTTGCACCTGAAGCTGATTTCTTTAGCTTTGGTACTAATGACTTAACTCAAATGACTTTCGGATTCTCACGTGATGATGCCGCTAACTTCTTAAGAGATTACTATGAAAAACGTGTTTATGAATTTGACCCTTTCCAAACACTTGACCAAGAAGGCGTTGGAATTTTAGTTGACACAGCTGTTAAATTAGGTAGACAAGCAAGACCTGATTTAAAAATCGGTATTTGTGGAGAGCATGGTGGAGATCCAAAATCAGTTGAATTTTTCCACAACGTTGGACTAGACTATGTATCTTGTTCACCATTTAGAGTTCCAATTGCTAGATTAGCTGCTGCTCATGCTGCAATTAAAGAAAAAAGAGTTAAATAATTATTTTAAAATAAAAGGGATTTTATAGAATAGAAGATATTCTAGGGACTAAAAAGTCCCTTTTTTATTTCTATATCTAAACTTTAAAAAAGATGTTATAATATAATAAAGGGTGAACGATATGGAAAATAAAACTTTTTATGTAAAAAAATTTAATTATGAACGAGAAACAGAAATAATTCAAGGACTAGGATGGACAATTAATGAAACTAAAAAACTTTCAAAAGATGCTCCTAAGTTGGATTTAAATCGCTTCCAATATCTTGAATGTGTTTGTACAAGAGATACCGAAAATCCACTTTATGAAAATCAATTAAAGGCTGAGTCTGATATACAAGATTTACTTGATAAAAGAACTCGTGTTCCACAAGATATTTTAATTCCTATATTCGCAGTTAATAAAAGAACAATCTTTTATTCGATAGTATTGGGAGTAGGGTTTATATTATCAATATTATTTTTGATTTTATTTATCTTAGAAATCAATAAGAATATAGTTGGAATAGGATCAGCTGTTTTATATGTCATAATGTTTTTATTTGGGCTATTTTTAATTGGAACTTTTATTAGCAATATTTTTGATATTAAAAAATCTCAAGATAGTGCCATAAGCAATAATAAACGCTTGCCATCTATAATTGCAATTGATGATGAGATAGATTTAATATTAAATAACTTAAGTAATGATAAAGAGGTGTAGGCCTCTTTTTTTATTTCCCATAATCAAAAACATCTAAATTGTTTAAATAACGCACCCATTACGAAAGAGAAGAATAAACTAAATTCTTAATTCATTTACAATATCTATCTGAATGAGTTTTTTCATATT
>CAZRWC010000046.1:0-8340 GCA_964603705.1 uncultured Acholeplasmataceae bacterium | reverse complement strand
GATAAACACCTTTATGGCGGCTATCAGATGAATCGAAAAAATTATCACCGATAAAAAAATAGTAATCTTTTTTCAAATATCCTTCTCCATTTAAATTTGATATTACATCGTGAAATCCGCCTTTAGTAAAGGTAATTTCTTCATAAACAGTACCGTCATAATGCTTATATATTTCACCATTTATGAACATTTTAACAATAATATTATCATTATCTTCTGTTATTATATTAAAACTAATTTGATCATCAGAAGTCGCAACAATTCGTTTAATTATTGTCGAGTTATTAGCATCTATAATAGCAATGTCGCCTTTAGCGATTTTAGGATAATAATGATAAATAACAACTCTTTGATTATCTTTTAAAGTCGGCAACATTGAATCTCCATCCACACTACCAAAAATAAATAGATTACCAAACAATAAAAAAATTATCGAAAGTAACGTTACAATAAAACTTAGCGTTTCAAAGACACCTCTAAATATTTTAGTAATGGCGTCTTTTTTATAAACTATAATTAATATTAAAATACCTACAATATTAAATAATATCGCCAAAGCAAAATGAATCCAGAAAAAGCTAAAATTAAATGTAATCTTAAATTTATTAGAAAATTCTAAATAGCTATTCTTAATTGGATTGGTAAAAAATAATATTGTATTTGCAATTAATAACAAATTATTAGCTACTAAATAGCTATATAATTGTCTTTTTTTAATTTTCATTAATTGTTCCTTAAAATTTCTTCTAATTCATCGCTTGTTACTAAAACTTCACGCGCTTTTGTCCCTAAATTAGCCGAAACAATTCGATAATTTTCAAGCAAATCAACTAACCTTTGGGCACGATTAAACCCAATAGAAAACTCCTTTTGAAGCGAATTAATACTTGCACTTCTTTCACGAACTACAAAACGAGCCACATCAGGAAAATATTCATCATATGCAGTTTCAGTAAACTTAATTTGCTGTTCTAAATCATTGTGTTCAAAAATATAGTTAGGTTCACTTTGACGTCTAATAAAATCGTTGACTGCCATGATTTCCTTATCTTGAATAAAGGCACCTTGTAATCTTCTTGGTTGATCGCCTTCTTTAAACAACATATCGCCCTTTCCTAATAAGGTTTCTGCACCGGCACCATCTAAAATGGTAGTTGAATCAACAAAGGAAGCGACTTTAAAAGCAATTCTAGTAGGAATATTAGACTTAATAGTTCCTTTAACTATATCTGTGGTTGGTCTTTGAGTTGCAACTAATAAATGAATTCCGGCAGCACGCGCTTTTTGAGTAAGTCTTTGAATCGATTCTTCAACTTCGGAAGGAGCAATCATAATTAAATCTGCTAACTCATCAATAACTATTACTATGTAAGGCATTTTTTCTTTATCTATTAGACCATTTTTAATATTCAAATTATAAGAAGTAATATCTCTGCTGCTATTATTTGCAAATTCGCGATATCTTTTTTCCATTTCATTAACCGCCCATTTTAAAGCTGATGCCGAAATTTTAGCATCAGTAATAACTGGGGTAATTAAATGTGGTAGGCCGTTATAAGGAGATAATTCAACAATTTTTGGGTCAATTAAAATTAATTTCAAATCTTCAGGTTTATTTTTAAGTAATAATGAAACCAAAATAGTGTTAACGCAAACTGATTTACCAGAATTGGTTGCTCCGGCAATTAAACCATGTGGCATTTTTTGTATATCGGCATAAATATTTTTCCCATCAATGTCAACTCCTAAAGCCACTTTTAGCGGGTGATCGTGGTCATCTAAAAACTCCGGACGATCAACGACATTACCAAAAGCAACTATTTCTGGGACATCATTAGGAACCTCTATTCCAACATAAGGTTTACCGGGAATTGGCGCTTCTATTCTAATTGCTTGCGATGACAAATTCATCATAAAATTATCTTGTAGTGATGAGACTTTTTTAACATTAACGCCTTGACCTAATTCAATTTCATATCTAGTAACGGTTGGTCCTTTTTTACTGCCGGCAACCTTACCATCAACATTAAATTGTGCTAAAGTTTCATTAATAATATCAATTTGATTTAATAACCAGTCCGGCTTTTCATTTAAACTTAAGTCTTGTTTAGAAAATATATCTACACTTGGAAGCTGGTATGTTTTTTTATTTGATGTAATTGGCTTTTCTTTTGGTTTACTAAATTCCTGATCATCAACTAATGGTTTTGAATCAACAAAAATTGGTTCACTAACTTCTGGTTTTAACATGTCATTTTCAATTGGTGGGGGAGAGACAAATGTATCATATTCTTTAATTGATTCGTTATCGATATCCTTTTTGAAAGTTTGATCGCTTTTTAAATGATTAAATTTTTCAAAATTAGTTTTTAATTCAGTCGCATCATTTTTTTCCAATGTTTTAACTTCAATACCAATTGGTCTAATAATTTTAGGCTCATTTGGATTTTCGATTTCTTTTAATGTGTCTTCATCTGGCCTATAAATTTTTCTGCCTAAATACTTTTCGTGGTCTTCAGCTGTAATTACAACATCCTTAAACTCTAAAAACTTATCATAGTCCTTACCTTTTTTATCCTCAGGAGCGCGAAAGCTATCATATTTTTGATCAACATCAACTGTTTTCACAATAATATGTTCTGGTGCTAAAACATTTTTAGTACTGCGACCAAAAATAGGAGAAATTGGGGTTGTACCGACAAATTTATGAGTTCCTCTTAAACCTTCTATTTTTATAAATTGAGGAATAGAAAAAACTGGCTTTTGACTTTCATATTTAACTTTCTTTTGTGTTTTTTTTCTAGACATCTAAATCACCTATTTCTTTTTTTTGGATTTCATCATAAATATTATCTATTAATAATTCCTCACTTATTGGTGCTTCGAAAACTTTTTTACTATAAATTTGATAGGTTTCTTCGCCTGTTATTTGGATAATATTTAAGGACATTTTCTTTATAATTACTTTAATAACCGGATCTACCGTGACTTTTCTTATCCAAAATAATGGTTTTATAACTTTAAAAGATTTATAAGCTTCACCGGCACCACTATCTTTTGCTAATTCATAAACTTTAGATTTAGTAACTTTATCACTAGCTTCTTTAATATCCATAATTCTTTTTATAGTAAGGCCTCTAAATAGGCGAATAATTTTCGCGTTTAATAATTCATCAACCCGATTTGTAATATAGTGGATCAACGCTAAAGTTTCATCAATAGATAGCTCTAACAACGGTTTTGAAGATTTTGGATAAAACTTTGAAGCTATATCGCTTGCTAAATCTTTACAAATGACTAATAGATGTTGATAAGTGTTGTTTTTAAGTTCCTTTTCCTTTGTTTGAAAATCAGCAATTGATTGATCGATTAGCCATTGAATTTCTTTTTCATCTACATCTAGTTCTTGAACGTGTCTTCTTTTCATTTCACGCCTCATACCTTTTATTACAGCATAAATGTATAATAAAAACACCAAGACACAACCTAAAGTAATGCCAAGTAGAAAAGCAGTTAAATTTTGCCATTGAAAAATTGATTCAAGCACTAATAATATCATTTTACACCCTCTAATGTATTATATCACATTCTACGAATGTTTATTATTTAAAAATCCATTTTTAAAAATAGCTCTAACTTATAAAAATCAAAGTATTTAAGCCAGATGATAAAATATGATATAATTTTTATATTGAGGTGTAAAATGTATATAATTTTTTGTGATTTAGATGGGACATTATTAAATAAAAAAAGTGAGATTTCTAAGGAAAGCGAAGCCTATATTAAAAAAATCGTCGCGGCTGGAAATCTTTTTGTAATTGCTACTGGCCGACCATATGCCGGTTCTATTCGTTTTTATAACCAACTTAATTTAAACACCCCGATGATTAACGATAATGGAGCACACATTCATCATCCAACTGATGAATCTTTTGGCGAAATTATAACTAAAATTCCCAAAAAACAATTTAACCAACTTTTTCAATTTGTAAAACCATTTACTATATCTGCTTTATTTAATGTTAGAAATATCGTTTACACTTATAAGTATGATAATCGCTTGGAATGGCTGTTTCATGGTGTTAAGAATGATTCAATAGTATATGAAGGCGAACTAGATTCTTTTAATGTTTCAACAACAGGAGTTATCTATTTAATCGATAAAAATAGTGGTTTTGAATTTGAAAATTATATTAATACCAACTTGCCACAAATAGGTTTTCGCCTCTGGTATGAGTTAGAAAATGGCGAGCTAGTTTATGAATGTTTTTTAAAAGTAAATTCCAAAGGGAAAGCTTTAAAATATATAACTGATTACTATCAAATTCCAGAAGAAAAAGTCATCTCTTTTGGAGACGACTTAAACGACATTGAAATGATTGAAACTGCTTATCACGGTGTTGCCATGAAAAATGCTCGTTCTGATGAATTAAAATCAAAAACCAAATATCAAACAGATCAGACAAACGAAGAAAATGGTGTTATTAAATATTTACAAAAAGTTTTTAATTTATAGTGTTGGTGAGCCAACACTTTTTTTTATTTAACAATAAAACGTTCTTCTTCTAATATATTTTTGGCTGTTTGGCTTAAACTTAATTTTGATGTATCTAAAACAAATTTTTCATCAATCTTAAGATTGTTAAAATAATCTAGGTCTTCCAACACTTTAATATTTGCTTGATCTTCCATTGTTCTTGTTTGGTTTCTAAGTCTTAAGGTTTTTTCATCACAAGTTAAGAAAACAAATTTAATTTCATCTATTTCTTTAGTGATATGTAAGTATTCCTGGGCTTCTTCATAGGTTATAGCGTGTGAAAAAACAACGTCTATTTTATGTTCTAAGAAGTTATTAATTAAAGAATTTGCATTAACCCAAAAAAGATGACGACAATTATCATTATAACAATTAAATTTAGCCACATCATCACCATCAACGATGGCGGTTAATTCTTTTGCATTAGCTGCAATAACCCTGGCTACAGTTGTTTTACCAACGCTGGCAGGGCCAGTTAAAATAAATAATCTATTTTTATTCACAATGGCCTCCTATTTTATTTTATCTAAATGCCAAATATCGTTATTATATTCTTCTATCGTTCTATCGGTTGAAAAGAAACCCGATTTAGAAGTATTAATAATTGACATTTTATACCATATTTTCTCATCTTTATAAAGTTCATTTATCCGGCTTTGCGCCTCTAAAAAACTATTTAAATCTTTTAAAACAAAATATTGATCCTTATATAATAAACTTTCTTTTATCTCGCGGAATTCTTCAAATGGCACATCAAAAAAGCCATTAGTCAATTGGTCTAACACTTCATGGATAACCAAATCATTACGATAAATATCCATTGGTTGATATTCGTTAGAGTTTTCTAATTTAGTTACTATATCAGCAGTTAAACCAAAAATAACGATATTATCATCTCCAACTAATTCATGAATTTCAACATTGGCTCCATCAAGTGTTCCTAGTGTAATGGCGCCATTCATCATAAATTTCATATTACCAGTACCGCTAGCTTCTTTTGAGGCGGTAGAAATTTGTTCGCTGACATCTGCTGCAGGCATGATAGTTTCAGCATAAGTTACATTATAATCTTCTACAAAAACGACCTTAAGAAGTTCTTTTGTGTCTTCATCATAGTTTACAACATTAGCAATTGTATTAATTAACTTGATCACTTTTTTGGCAAAACGATATGTTGGCGCAGCTTTAGCACCAAACACAAAGACATGAGGATGATAATTCTTGCGGAACTCAGGATCTCTTTTTAAGCGGTTATATATTGCCATAATTCCTAACGCATTCATCAATTGGCGTTTATACTCATGTAATCGTTTAACTTGTATATCAAAAATAGCGTGGGGATTTATTTCAATTCCTTGCGTGTTCCAAATCTTTTCGGCTAAAGCAACTTTACGTTGATATTTCATTTCTTTAAAGCGTTTTTGAATAATCGGATCATCTTTATACTGATATAATTTTTCTAAATCATTAGGGTTTTTATACCAGCTATCACCGATTGTATCTTTTAAAATGCTAACAAGTTCAGGATTAATTTGATATAACCAACGACGATGTGTAATGCCATTAGTCTTATTGTTTATCTTGCTAGGATAAAAATCATTAAAATCTTTAAATGTGATGTTTTTTAAAATAGAAGTATGAAGTTTTGCAACTCCATTAATACTAAAACTACCAACAAATGCCAAATTAGCCATTCTAACTTGATCAGCATAAATTACTGCTAAAGATTCTACGACTTTGGGATTATAACCATATTTTTCCTCGATTTTTGCAATTAAACGACGATTAATTTCTTCAGTAATAGTGTAAATTCTTGGTAGTAATTGTCTAAAAATATTGACAGGCCATTTTTCTAATGCCTCGCGTAAAATTGTATGATTTGTATAGGCGCAACTATTAGAAACAATCTTCCAGGCTTCTTCCCATTCTAGTTCTTCTTCGTCTAATAATATTCTCATAATTTCAGGAATAATTAAAGCTGGATGAGTATCATTGATATGGAAGGTGTTTTTTTCATGAAGATTTTTGACTGTCCCATAAATAGTTTTATGCTTTCTAATAATGTTTTTAACACCCGCAGAAGTAAAAAAGTATTGTTGTTTTAATCTTAAAATTTTTCCTTCTACCGTATCATCATTTGGATATAAAACTTCTGATATTTGTCTAATTTTTGAATAATATTCTTGGGTATTCATATATGAGAAATTTACATCAGAAGGTTCTGCATTCCACATTCTTAAAGTGTTAACTATCCCGTTTGAATCGCCTATAATTGGCATATCATAAGGAACCGCTTTAACATATTCTGCATCTAAATGTTGGACATCGATTGATCCATCATCTTTTTGACCAATTTGAATCCGTCCATAAAATGGTACATCAACAGCTTCTTCAGACCTTCTAATTTCCCAAACATAATTATCTCTTAACCACATATCAGGTGATTCAATTTGATAACCATCTTCAATAATTTGTTTAAAAAAACCATAGCGATAACGAATTGTATGACCCATAACTGGTAAATTCATAGAAGCAATCGAATCAAGAAAACAAGCAGCTAGTCTTCCTAGCCCACCATTGCCTAATCCAGCATCTTCTTCACGTAATTCAACATCTTTTAAATCAATTCCTAATTCTTTAAATGCCTCATTAACTACTTCGTATACACCATAACTTGTTAAATTATTAGTAATCATTCTTCCCATTAAAAACTCCATTGAAAAGTAATGGGCTTGTTTTAAATTTTGTTCAACCGTTCTTTTTTTAGTTAAATACCAATCGCTAGCCAACTCATGCATTAACATATTACCTAATACCATATATTGTTGGTATGGTGTTGATTCTTCAAAAGGTATTGCATACTCTTTTAATACTTCCGCCTTAAATTCTTTTAAAAATGTTTTTGAGTTTTTAAATACGCTCATTTATTTCTCCCCCTTATATTTTAATACTATGCCGGTTAACGGTCCTATTTTAATTTTAATATGTTGATTTTTTTGATGTCTAGGTTCATCAACAGTTTTTAAAGGTAAGCCATTATATTGATTGCTACCATAATAAATATCTTTATCACTATTTAATATTTCCTCGTATATACCTTTAAATGGAACCCCTATTTCAAACTCATGATAAACATTAGGAGTCATATTTAAAACCACAATTGAGTGAGTGTTATATCCCCATCTAATATAGGAAAAAACCGATTGTTGATAATTCATCGAATCTATCCATTCAAATGAATTTAAGTCAGTTTCACGTTCATAAAACTCTGGATGATTTTTATAAACTTGGATTAAGTCTCGAAAGTATCTATTTGCTTGATCATGAGCTGGATATCTAAATAGATGCCAATCAAGTTCGCGGTTGACATTCCATTCACTGAAATGAGCAAACTCTTGACCCATAAAAATTAATTTTTTGCCGGGATGAGTGGCCCATAAGGTTAAAAGGTTACGATAATTTGCAAACTTTTGAAAATAATCTCCTGGCATTCTAGTTAATAATGTTCCTTTGCCATGAACAACTTCATCATGACTCCATGGCAAAACAAAATTTTCAGAAAAAGCATAAACAAGTCCAAAATTAATATAATCGTGATGCCATTTACGATAAACCGGATCTAATTTATAAAACTTTAAGACATCATTCATAAAACCCATATTCCACTTATAGTTAAAACCTACCCCTCCTGCTGAAACAGGTTTAGTTACTCCGGGATAAGCAGTTGAGTCTTCAGCCATCAAAAGTATTTTATCATCAATTTGAAACAAATCATAAGAGATTTGTTTTAAGAAATCGGTTGC
>CAZRWC010000045.1:0-8684 GCA_964603705.1 uncultured Acholeplasmataceae bacterium | reverse complement strand
TTGGGCTAAAGGAATTGGAAAAACCGTGTGGCAGCCATGAATAACATCGGACATATAAATTAAAGGGATTTTATGACGCGAATTACTTAAATAATCTTTTTGAATTCTTAAAGCTTCTTTTTTATTATTAATTCCTAAAACTGACCCATAAAGATATTTATCATTTGGATTGTAGTATAAATTCTCAACTTTGCCAAAAAGTTCTCTTTGACTGTCTTGATTATAAACTGCTGGATCAACTTGAATTAACTGTCCAATTTTTTCTTCAATTGATAATTTATTTAAGATTTTCTTTAACATTTTTTACACCTCAAAATAATTATAACATGAAAAAGAAACCAATTTATATATTAATTTTCTGAACATAGTTCAGGATTAAACTAAAAAAAATCAACACAGTGAATTTGTGTTGATTTAAATTAATATTTTTGATTAAATTACTCGAAAACTGCATAAGATAATATTTCAGGAGTTTGGTTTTCTTTTAATTCTTCATAAAAAACCGCGTTAGCTTGAATTTGATATGGTGTTAAAAAAACCATTCCAACCCCAAAAGTAAAAAGAGAAAGCAATATCCAACCAATAAAACTAAATTTAAGACAAAATAAACGCCATTTATGACCCTTCATCATTTCTTCACTCTTTTTTAATACCTCATCGGCTGTTAGCTCTGGATAATCAATTGCGATAAAAAATGCTTGTGAATAAGCATATGATTTTATAATACCAGGGATGATAAATAATAAACTCCATAAAAAAACTTTAAATATTTGAAATAACCCCAATAAAATATTTCTGCTAAGATTATTTTGAAACCCATCAAAAATAAGTCCAATATCGTTATAATTTTTTCCTCTAATTACATTTAAACTTGTTATAATCATACCAATTGATACTGGTCCCATTATTATTAGTAAGGCAATTCCAAAAGTAACACCCGCAATTCCATTTACAATCATAGTCATTATAAAAATATTTACAAACACATTCCAATATGATCCTCTTAATTGCTCCCAAGCAATTTTCCTATTTTCTCTGGCTGTTTTATAATACATTTTATCACTTTTATACTTTTTATTTTTTTAGAATTAGAAAGTATATCTCCTTCCACTTAATTTTAACATAATTTTGCTATAATAATGGATTGTTTATAGATATTTTTATCTTATAATGCTTTTACTACTTGCTACTTCCCATAAATAAAAACTAGCAATTGTGCAGTAAGGACTGAACAAGCTAACATATTCATCGAATTTTTCTTTATCAATTGTTTCTAAATTATATAAAATTTTTAAACCTCTTCGGATTCCCAAATCATTATAACTTAAAACATTAGGTCTTGATAATGAGAAAATTAAAGTCATTTCAGCAGTCCATTTACCAATTCCTTTGATAGATGATAAGATTGAAATTATTTCTTGATCGTTTTTATTTTCTAAGTTATCTAAATCAATTGTTTTTTTAACTATGGCTTTAGAAAAATCAATTATATAACTAGCTTTACGAAATGAAATACCAATATTTTGTAATTCTTCTATTTTAAGATTTGAAATTATTTCAGGTGTTGTATTGGAATATTTTTCATAAAAACGACTTAAAATTGTCTTTTGGGCTTTTGTTGAAATCTGTTGAGAAATAATACTTTCAACAATAGATAAATATATATTAGGATTAATTTTTCTTTTAATAAAACCAACTTCGTCAATTGCCAGTCCAAGCTTTTTATCTTTTTTTGCTAGATAATCTAGTTCTATTTCAGAGTATTTAAAATAGTTTTCCATATTATTTGTTTTTCTCTTTTGGCATACTATATTTACTAATATCAATTTTTTCATGTGCCAAAAGTTGAATCTTTTTTTCGATACCACCCCTAAAACCAGTCAAATTATAATTAGCCCCAACAACTCTATGGCAGGGAACTATAATTGCAATTGGATTTTTACCAACAGCCCCTCCTACTGCTTGAGCTGACATTTGTTTAAGATTTAACTTTTTAGAAATTAAATTAGCGATTTCGCCATATGTTATAACCTGACCATAGGGAATTTGTAACAAAAACTCCCAAACCAGTTTTTGAAAAGGGGTTCCTTCAAGTTTTAAAGGAAGAATATTTGGATTAGGTTTTAGGCCTTTAAAATAATCATCAAGCCATTTTTTTGTTAATAAAATAAGTGGATGATTATTTGATAAAGATAGATTATTATCATTGATTAGAGTAATCTCATCTTCAAAATAAACCCCAACTAAAAAATCATTAGTCGTAATTATTTTTAATTTTCCTATAACAGATTCAAAATTAGCCTTATAATACATAAAATATTTCCTTATTCACTTATAAAATAATCATTATTCAACAATGGTAATCGTTCCCTCATCAGCATCTAATGCGATTAAATCACCTGTTTTAATTTTATGGGTAACATGAGTTATATTAGAAACTAGTGGTAAGGCGTACTCTCTAGCCACTACTGCGCCATGAGAAAGCGCGCTTCCAACCTCAGTAATTAAACCCCCGATAATCGCATAATAAGGCGACCATCCAATATCGGTATAACCCGATATCATTATTTCTCCGGCTTGAAGTTCTTTTGCGTCTTCAATTGTTAAAACAACTCTAGCTTTACCGAAAACCTTCCCTCTTGAAAGGGTTGTTCCTTTTAAAATAGCGCCTTTAGAAAGATTTTCTAAATTAATTACTATTGGCTCTGGTTTACCATAATTAACATGATTAAATTTTAATTTTTCTTGTTCTTTAAATAGTCTTTTTCTAATATTAGCTTTTTTAATTAAATTACTATTTCGATTGTAAATAAAATCTTCTAATTCATCTTGTTTTAAAAAATAAATTAAATCTTTGTCGGGTAAAGCGTTAAGATCGACTAATTTTTCAGCTATAGCTTTATATGCTTGTTTAAATTTATCGACCGCGACGATTAATTTAGATTTCGAATATTCTCTATTTCTTGAACCATCTCTAGCGCTATTAATAAAGTAGTTTAAAGCTTTTTTCTTTCCGCCTTGATAATTTTTTAAAATTTTATTTTTGTTTTCTTCTAAATTGACTTCTTCTTTTATAATTTCTAATTTATCCAGTTTTAACAACATTTGAATGTTTTCCATTAAAGAAATTTTGTTATCTTTCCAACCTGGACTTCTTAACTCTGCTTCTTTAACTGAACGGTGCCCGTGTTTGTTTAAAAAATTAACATAAGCGTATTTAACTTCACCTGTTGATTGCTCTAAATATTTTAATAATTGATAGACATCATAATCTCTAACTTCGGGATTACCTAATAGAGCCGCTTCGGCAATATTTTTCATTGATTTTAAGATATCAACACTTTCAATATCTTCTATACCTTCTAAAACACCAGCAATTAATGATTTAATCTCATTGTGATTTTTAATATCTTCTTCTAAGATTGAAAAGATAGCACCACACATTGCGCCTGAATGGGCTGATGTAATATAGTGATTTAACATGATATCATTTAATACTGGTAAATTATCTTTAATTTGATTTAGCAAGTCCTCAACTGACGAATCTAAATCAAAATTAATCGATTCCGCTTGTTTTAGTAGTTTTTATATAGTCTAAATCATTTTACTGCTTAATATTATAGCAGTTATAAGTAAAATATTCGATAAATATCTTTTTATCAAGAAATTCCCATAATTAGAAAATCAATTTATAATTTCCACTAAAACGCTTTTATAATTTATACACTTGAAATTATTAACTATTAGTGCTATATTTTTTGTGAGGACCCATCTTTAAGGAGGCAAATTAATTCATATGGTTATCGGCTCAATTGATATTAAAACATTAGTTTTTTCTATCTTAGGCGGTGTTGCTATTTTTATATTCGGAATCACTTTGATGAGTGATTTTTTAAAGAAAATAGCCGGTTCTAAATTAAAATTAATCTTAGAAAAAACCACTAACAGTTCTTTAAAAGGGATAATTGCTGGAATTCTTTTAACCGCCTTAATTCAATCTTCTAGCGCCACAGTTGCGATTGTAATTGGATTAGTGAGTGCAAATTTGTTAAGTTTGAAAAATGCGGTAGGGATTGTTTTAGGTGCCAAAGTTGGTACAACCATTACTTCAATCTTAATTAGTTTTAATTTAGGTAGTTATGCTTTAATTATAGTTTTCATAGGTGTTATCTTATATTTGTTTTTTAAAAATAAAACCGTCAAAAACATTGGAGGAGCAATATTAGGATTTGGCTTGTTATTTTTGGGGTTAAACATAATGAGTGAGTCATTGGGAGATGTCGCACGTACAAATGCTTTTGAAAACTTTTTAATCAATGCTGGTAAACATCCAATTTTAGGTTTATTAATCGGAACTGGTGCAACCGCCTTAATTCAATCTTCTAGCGCTTCAATCGGTATTTTACAAGAAATATATACCAATGGAACAATTCCTTTAACAGTTGCAATTGCAATTGTAATTGGAAGTAATCTTGGAAATACAATTACTTCTGTGTTGGCTTCTATAAAAGCTAATCGAAATGGCAAAAAAGTTGCTTTAATTCATGTTTTAATTAGTTTCTTATCATCATTAATATTTTTTATATTTTTGAAACCATATACCAAATTAATTAGTTGGATTTCAACTTTGTTTAAATTAAATCCAACTAATAGCATGATGACAATTGCCTTATCTCATATCATTCCTAATATAATAACTGTCTTAATTATGTTTTGGTTTATCAATCAGTTAGTATGGGTTGCAAATTTAATTATTAAAGATAAAGAAGATATTATTAGTCAAAAGGTTATTCTTAATAAACAATTGATCAAGGCTTCACCAGAATTAGCTATTGAAAATGCCAACCAAGCAATTGAAGAAATGGGTAATATAACTATCCAAATGTATGAATTTGCAGAAAAATTTGCCTTTGAAAATTCTAATGAGGCACGGAAATTAGCCTTGCAATGCGAAGAAATGATTAATCAATTGGATATTGATATCCACAATTATTTAGTTAAAATAGGAGCTGAAAACCTATACGAAAGACAGATGCAAAAGGTTGCTAAAAATATAGATACCGTAACTGATTTTGAAAGAATCGGTGACCACCTTGAAAACTTAATTGAGTTTTTTGTAATAAGACATGATAATAAAATTGTTAATAGTGATGTAGTTAACAAAGAATTTCTTGATTTCTTCTCTTTAATTAAAAATCAACTGGTAACTACAGTTCAAACTTATCAAAAAAATAGTTTAGAATTAGCCAACCAAATAATTAAAAATGAAAACGAAATAAATACTATATTCAAGCAATATCGAAATAATAACACCATTAGAATTAGTCAAGATTTACAAGAAAATTATTCTAATCACTATGTAGATATTATTTCTAATTTAGAAAGAATTGGTGATCATTGTTATAATATTGCTGAAAATGTTATCTATAAAGACTTCACTCATACTAAAAAAGAAGTTAGAGCTTAAATTCTAACTTCTCTTAAAAATAAAAAAGTTGATATTTTATCTAAAATATAGATGATATCAACTTTTTTATGATTTTATTTTAAGGTTTTTTTAATTTATTCTTCGAATGGCAATACCAAAAGCATCAGCACCGGTATGAATCGCTAATGCTGGTGTAATCTTTTTGATTTCAAATTTTACTGTTTTGGTAAACTTATTTTTAATTTTTTCACTAAGTTCTTTGATTTTATCACTCATTCCTGTAATTAATAAGGTTATATCATAGGCTTTAGCATCTTCTACAAAATCATAAGCTAGGTCAATCATTCGGTCGATTGCCTTTTGATAACCACGAATATTTTTAACAGAATGATAAACACCATCTTCATTACAACTAATAATTGGTTTAATGTCTAAAAAACTAGCAATAGCACCTGCTACTAAGCCGATTCTGCCACCCTTTCTTAAGTATTCAACAGTTTTAACTGTAAAAAAGACTTTGTTGTCGTAAATTCTTTCTTCTAATTCTTTAACAATTTCTTTAAATGATTTTCCTTGTTCAATTAATTCTAAACAAGTCATGGTAGTGTAGCCGCTACCTTTACTAATATTTTTTGTATCAATAATTGCTATTTCTAAATCTTCGTAATCTTTGGCAATGATTCTTATTATATTATAAGTGCCGCTAAGACCCGCAGAAATGGTATTGACTATCACATGCGTGTATCCTTGTTTTTTCACTTCATCAAGCGTTTGAATTATGGCATCTGGACTAGGCAATGAAGTTTTAATTTTATGTTGGTCAATCAATCTTAAAACTTCTTCTACATCTATATTTAAACCATCAGTATATGTTGTCTCATCAATATGAATAAGTAATGGTAAGACAAATAAATTTTCATGACCATCTTTTAAAACATCTGATCCAGAATCTGTTAAAACAGCTATTTTTTCTTTCATTTTTTAAACCTCCTTTTTTATGATTATATAATCTTCTTTTACCATATTTTAATAATATATTATCAATTATCTTAATTAAATTTACATTGTTATCGTTGATTTACCAATTACTACTACTCTTATAATAACACTTTTTCATTCATTTTAGTTATAATTTATTATTTTATAGACAAAAGCACTTAAATTAACTTAAAGTATACTTATTAATTACTTTAAAATATACTATAACCAAATTAATTCTAATAAGTTTCTTTACATAGATTTTTTATAATAGTCTTTTTTTATTACTATAAATAAAAAAAGGACCAAAGTCCATGAAATTAAATTTATTTCATTTTTTTAGTCCTTTATATTTTATTATTTAATATTTGATTTTCCAGTACCGATTAAATGTTGGTTTTTACGATTAAAGATAACAATTCGATTGGTATCTAAATCAAAATGAACTTTTTGGCCAATTGTATAATCGATTGTGCCAAATACTACTCCCGTAATTATATAGTTACCAATTAATAATTTAACGGTTGTTTCCATACCGGTTGGCATTGAAGAATAAATTTCAGCTTCTAATTTTCCATTTTCATGAATATTAATAAATTCTGGTCTAATACCTAATACGAAATGGTTATCGGTAATTTCTTCTTGATTATCGGTTAAAAATTGTTCTTCTTCAACGTGAATTTCATAATTAAATGGAACATCTTTATTTGCTTTATCAACCTTATATTCAATTTTGTTTTCTTCTTTCATTTGTTCTAATTCACTAATCCAATTTGGGTAATCGATTCCATAATTAAGAAGAAATGAAGCTTTAACTTTTTCGTCCCAAAAACTTAATTCTCTTTGATTTTGAATAACAATTCCTTCAGCTTCAATAAAGTTGATCCCTAGATTACCAACAAAATCTGCAACGAATAAATTATTAGGGCGTTCATAAACTGTTAACGGTTCGTCATATTGTTGTAGTAGACCATTGTCTAGTAAAGCAATTTTAGTAGCTAGTGTCATTGCTTCTAATTGGTCATGAGTAACATAAATAAAGGTTGAGTTAGTATTTAAATGAAGTCTTTGAAGTTCACTTCTCATCTCTAATCTTAACTTAGCGTCTAAGTTTGATAATGGTTCATCCATAAATAATACTTTAGGTTCTGGAGCAAGTGTTCTTGCTATTGCAACTCTTTGTTGTTGTCCCCCTGATAATTCGTTTGGATATCTATCCATAAAAATGCCGATTTTAACAATTCTGGAAACCGCTCTAACTCTTAAGTCAATTTCTTCTTTCGTTAGACGTCGTTTTTTGATAATCGGTATACCGTCTAAAACAACTTGATAGTCTTCATTTAATGATAGATTTTTATTTTCTAAATCAGCAATTACTTTTTCATATTCTAATTCTAATTTAGAAATAATTTCAAGAATTGTTTCTTCAGGGTTATCAATTTTTTCTAATCCTAAACTAATAATCTTTTTAGCTGTATATTGTGATATTTCATAATTATCAATTAACTTAATTACAGTAGATTCTACATCTAGTTTTCCATCTTTTTGCATAGAATCATTTAATATAGTAAGTAATTCTTGTGGTTTTTCAAGAATTGATATAACTTTTCGAATGTTTTTAGCATCAAAATTATAAGTTGGCATTTCTTCTTTAATATTTTTTAAACCGAAACTTATATTATCATAAACAGTCATATTTGGCCATAAGGCATAATTTTGGAATAAAAAACCGACACTTCTTTTATTGGCTGGGACATTAATTCCTTGATATGAATCAAAAACTGGAACACCATCAATAGTAATAATACCTTCGGTTGGTGTTTCAAGACCAGCAATCATTCTTAGTGTTGTTGTTTTACCACAACCAGAAGGTCCTAAAAGTGTTACAAATTAGTTATTATCGATGGTCATATTTAAGTTGTCTACACCATAGAAATTTCCCCATCGTTTAGTAATATTAATCAATTCAATTTTCGGCATAATTAATCTCCTCCCCCTAGACCTTTATCAAGGCTAGCTCCTGTTAATTTGTTAACTCCAAAGTTTAATATTAAAATAAATAAAATAATCATCAAGTTAATACCACTAGAAAATGCATATAATCCCATCTCATCAAAATAATCAAGCAAGGTTGTACTTAATTTTGATTGAGTAACCAATAACATAAATAGTGTTAACTCTCTAATCGCTGTCATAAATGGTAATAAGTACCCACTTATGATGGCGGCTTTTTGAATTGGTATGATAATCTTGGTCATCCGCTTGTGCCACGGAACCC